>NZ_SOGD01000050.1:0-98427 GCF_004402345.1 Cryobacterium sp. TMT2-15-1
GGGCAACTCTGAAATATCCAACTGAACTCTCAATTCCCCGCCTCAAGTGCGGCCTGTAGTGAAACACGAACTGTCTCACTACAGGCTGACACTCAGGGCCAGAACCCCGAAAAAGCGCTTTTACGGGAGAATCTCCGTCGAATTGGTTCAACGCCGAGCGGGCCCGACCTGCGTCGGGCGGCTACGCCAGCGTCAGGAAGAGCTTCTCCAACTCCTCGACGGTGAGGGAGTTCTCCCCCTCCGGGTTGTCGAGGCACTCGCGCATCGCCGTGGAGACGATGACGAAGCCGGCCCGGTCGAGGGCGCTGGACACCGCGGCGAGCTGGGTGACGACATCCTTGCAACTGCCGCCGGCCTCGACGGCGGTGATGACCGCCGCGAGCTGGCCCTGGGCCCGGCGCAACCGGTTGAGGATCTTCTTCTGGTTCTGTTCCCCAGCGACGTCGGCAGCAGCGACGTCGGCAGCGGTAGCGGTGATTTCGGTCATGCCGGAATCCTTTCAGACTTGGCGGCGATGACGGGCATCAGGCCGAGAGCGGTTTCGCCGGCGATCCAGGTGCGGTAGCCGCCGTCGAGGTTCTGCACGTCCAACCCGTTCTGGCTCAAGATGCGTGCGGCCGTGTGCCCGCGCTGGCCCACCTGGCAGTGCACGATCACAGGTGCGTCGGGCAGCTCGGCCAGGCGGTCCCGCAGTTCGTCCACCGGAACGTTGATCGCGCCGGGAATGTTCCCGGCGGCGAACTCCGCCGCCGAGCGCACATCCACGAGCACCGCGCCCGCGGCCCGGGCGGCGGCCAGCTCGTGCCACTGCAGCGCACGCGTCGTTCCCGCGGCAAGGTTGTCGGCGACATAGCCGAGCTGGTTGATCGGGTCCTTCGCCGACGCGTACTGCGGCGCGTATGCCAGCTCGAGGCGGGTGAGAGCGGATGCCGTCAGTCCGCCGGTCATCGCCGTCGCCAGGATGTCGATGCGCTTGTCGACGCCGCTGCCGCCGACGATCTGGGCGCCGAGGATGGCATCCGTCGCCGGGTCGATCAGGAGCTTTATCGACATGCCCTCGGCGCCGGGGTAGTAAGTGGCGTGCGACGCCGGGTGGGTGTGCACGACCCGGTGCGCGCGGCCGCGCTGCACGAGACGCTTCTCGCTCCAGCCGACCATGGCCACCGTCAGGCCGAAGATGCCGAGGATGGCGGTTCCGAGCACCGGGGAGGCCGACGCGGGCTCGCCGGCAATGCTGTCGGCGGCCGCCCGGCCGTGCCGGTTGGCGAGGCCGGCCATGGTGATCAGGATGCCGCTGTTGTCGACGGCGTCGATCTTCTCGACGCCGTCGCCGACCGCGTAGATCGACGGGTCGTTGGTCCTCTGACTGCCATCGACGGCGATGCCGCCGCTCGCGCCGATCGTGATGCCCGCTCGGGCGGCGAGCGAGGTGTCGGGGAGCACCCCGACGGAGTCGATGACGAGGTCGGCCGGAACGACGGATCCGTCGCTGAGCTTGACTCCCGCGTCGACGGCGGCGGCGACGGTCGTGTTCAGGCGTACGTCAACGCCCCGCACCAGCAGCTCGTCGAAGATCGGCGCGGCCATCTCGGCGTCGAAGGGCCCGAAGACCTGGGAGCCGAACTCGACCAGGGTCACGTGCACACCGCGGCGAACGAGGTTTTCGACGGCCTCCAGGCCGATGAACCCGGCGCCGATGACGACGGCGGAGGCCTGACCCGTGATACCGGCCAGCAGAGCGGTGATGTGGTCGACGTCGTCGACCGTGCGCAGGGTGCGAGTGGCGAGGCCGGCCGGGGTGATCCCGGTTCGGGGCGTCGCCCCGGCAGCCAGGATGAGGCGGTCGTACGTCTCGGTGGTCTCGGCGCCGGTCTGTGTTTGGCGCACGGAGACCGTCTTCGCTTCCCGGTCGATCGCCGTGACCTCGTGGTCGACGCGCACGTCGAGGCGGAAGCGGGCCCCGAGGGATTCCGGGGTCTGGAGCAGGAGGTTGCTGCGGTCCGTGATCACGCCGCCCACGTAATAGGGAAGTCCGCAGTTTGCGAACGAGACATAGTGGCCGCGTTCAAATATGATGATGTCTGCCGTCTCGTCCAGCCGACGCAACCGCGTCGCCGCCGACATTCCGCCCGCAACTCCACCGACAATGATCGTTTTCATTCGAACCTCCGGGATAAGTATACCCCAGGGGGTATAGAAAATGATCGGTGACCGCCCCGGCACACTCTAGCCTTAGACACATGCCCGCCGTCCAGAGCCGATTCGTCGTTCGAACCTTCGCGACGCTCGTCTTTTTCTCCGTCCTGGCCGGCCAGTTCTGGCGCAGTGTGTTCGGCTGGTGGGGCTACGGCGCGATCGCGCTGATCGTCGTCGTGAGCAGCGTCGTCGCCCTCGTGAAGTTGAACCCGGACTGGATGTGGTCGCGGTTCCCGAAATCGCTCATCGCCTTCCTCGGTCTGGCCACCCTGTCGCTGGCCTGGTCGTTCTACCTCGGCGCCTCCCTGATCGGGGTCACCCTGCAGTGGGCAACCACGCTGGCCGCGCTGTTCCTCGCCCTGTGCCTGAGTTGGGCCGAGCTGCTGCGCACGCTCGCCGCCGCACTGCGCTGGATCCTCGCCCTGTCCCTCGCCTTCGAGCTCATCGTCGCCCTGTTCGTGCGGCAGGCCCTGCTCCCTTTCTGGGTCGACTACGGCACCCGCAACGTGCCGGAGTCGTACTACTGGACCCGCGGCATCCTGTTCCAGGGCGGCCCGATCGAGGGCATCGTCGCCAACCGCAACCTGCTCGGATTCGTGGCGCTGATCGCCGTGATCGTCTTCGCCGTGCAGCTCGCCGCCGGCACCGTGAGCCGCAACTGGGGCCTGGCGTGGCTGGGCCTCGCGGTGCTCATGCTGCTGCTGACCCGGTCCGCGACCGTGACGCTTGCCGCCGCCGCCGTCGCCCTGGCACTGATTTTCGCCCTCTGGGCCCGCCGCCGGCCCCCCGAGGGGCGCCGGCCGGTTTACCTGGTGGCCGCGGCATCCGTGGTCGTCGGCGGTGTCGGCCTGGTGGCCCTCACGCCGCAGCTCCTCGCCCTGCTCGGCAAATCCGCCGACCTCACCGGCCGCCTCGACATCTGGCGCAGCGTGGCCGGGCTGGCCGCCGAGCGCCCGGTGTTCGGCTGGGGCTGGGTGAGCTACTGGGCCCCCTGGGTCGAACCCTTCGAGGGTCTCGCCGTGCGCCGCGGCGTCGTCTACCTTCAGGCGCACAACGCCTGGCTCGACGTCTGGCTGCAATTGGGTGTCCTCGGGCTGATCGTCTTCGCCGCCGCCGTTTTCTCCACGCTGTGGCGCTGCTGGTTCCTCGCGGTCGACCGGCCCAGGCGCGCCCTCGCCGACACGGAACCCTACGCGGCCTCCGCCCTGCTCCCGCTGCTGCTCCTGGTAGCCCTGATCGCCCAGAGCCTGGCCGAAAGCCGCATCCTGATCGAGTCCGGCTGGCTGATGCTGGTCGTGCTCGCCGTGATGACGAAGCGACAGCAGGCAACCAATCAACGGATGCCGTAGGCGGTAGCGTGGGAACGTCATGACTTACCGCGCGTATCCCCCCGCCGTGCCGGACCAGTTCACGCGGCTGTTCGCCTCCCCCAAGTTCGCCTCCTCGCTGGCGCTGGTCATCATCGGCTTCGCCTTTTCGACCACTGCCCTGCGCGCTGTGATCGGCCCGCCCGGCGTCGTCGGCATTCTCGTGGGCCTCGTCGTGCTGGCCGCGTTCTCGCTCACCGCCCGCTGGGCCGGCGTCGACTGGCACGGGCTCCTGCCGATCTCGATCATGGTCTTCGTGGGCTGGTGTGCCCTGTCGGTGCTGTGGTCCAGCTACCCGCTGCACACCCTCAGCGCCTCGCTCTACCAGCTCGCCTTCACCTTTTTGGCCATCTACATCGCCCTGGCCCGCGACACCATCCAGGTCGTGCGCGCCACTGGCGACGTGCTGCGGGTGCTGCTCGGAGTGTCTCTGGCCCTGGAGGTGCTCTCCGGCCTGCTGCTCGACACGCCCTTCGTCTTCCTCGGCATCCAGGGCAACATCGACTCTTTCGGGCCCGTGCAGGGCCTCTTCGGCTCTCGCAACGTGTTCGGGTTGGTCTCGCTGATCGCGGCGGTCACTTTCGCGGTCGAGCTGCGGTCCCGGTCGGTGCGGCGCGGGCTCGGCATCGGCTCCATCGCCCTGGCCGTGTTCGGCCTGCTACTCACCCGCTCCCCCGTCATCCTCGTGGTGGCCCTGTTCGTGGGCCTAGCCGCGCTGGCCTTGATCTGGCTGCGCGCCACGCCCGTCGCGAACCGGTGGCTGCTGCAGATCGGGCTGCTCGGCGGCACCGTCGTGGCCGGCATCATCGCGGTTGCGGCCCGCGCGCGCATCACCGACCAGCTGAACGCGGGCAGCGAGTTCGAGGCCCGCACCACACTCTGGAGCGAAATCTGGCGTCTGGCCATGCTGAACCCGCTCGAGGGCTGGGGCTGGGCCGGTCTCTGGCCCGTCGACGTCACGCCCTACGGCTGGCTCAGCTTCGTCACCGGGCGCCCGCAGGCCTCCGCGCTGAACGCGTTCCTCGACGTCTACTTCCAGGTCGGCCTGGTCGGCCTCCTCTCGTTCCTCGCGCTCGTGACGCTCGCCTTCTGGCGGTCGTGGCTGCTCGCCTCGGATAAGCGCTCGATGGTCTACGTCTGGTCGCCGCTGGTGCTGGTGACCCTGCTGGTCACCTCGGCGGCCGAAAGCACCGTGCTGGTCGACTTCGGCTGGCTGCTACTGCTGATCTGCGCCGTGAAGGCCGCGCAGGGCAAGAGTTGGCGCAGCCTGCTGCAGCCCACGCCGCACCGGCAGCCGGAGTAGCGGTCGCCGGCCGGGAGCGGAGAGCTCAGACCGGCTGCACCAGATCGCGCAGAATATCCTGCAGGCCGAGTCCGAAACGACGGTAGTCACCGGCACGCCAGCCCTCGAAAACCGAGGCGACCCGGGCCGCGCGCAGGGCCGGAAGGGTGCTGCGGCGGCGTTCGTGGGCCAGCTTGGCGTCGATCAGGGCAAGTGTTGTGGCCGAAGGCGCAGGCTGCAACTGCGCGGCCCGTGCTTGCAGCGACTGGGCTCGGGCCAGCAGACGGGCGTTGCGCGCCGTTCGCGGCGCTCGCAGCCGCCCCAGCTTGCCGGCCGCGTCGAGGCTTGAGGCACCGATCTGGTTACCCGCATGCTGCCGGTAGTCCAGCAGCGGGATTTCGAGCAGATCGACCTCTCCGGTCGCTGCGGCGACGATCGACAGCCATTCGTCGTGCACCCAGGAAGCCGGGAACGGGCGGGCCTGCTGCACCAGCCCGCGGCGCAGCATCGCCGTGGCGCCGGTGACGATGTTTCGGCGCAGCAGGATATCGAAGGCGTGACCCGCATGCTCCGAGGCCCGCTCGGCGGCGGATACCCCCAGGGTGGCGAGCAGGGTTCGGCCCGTCGGCCGGCCGGCCTCGTCGACGAGTCGGGCATCCGTATGGAGCAGTTGCAGGTCGGGGCGGGCCTGGAACTCGGCGGCCAGCAGGGCCAGCCGCTCCGGGGGCCACACGTCATCCTGATCGCTGAGCGCGATCAGCTCGCCTGCACAAGAACTGAGCGCCTGCTCGAAGTTCGCAGTGACGCCCAGCGGCGCAGAGTTGCGGATCAGGCGCAGGGTCACGGCCTGCCGCGGATGCTCTACCTTCCAGGCGGCGAAGACGCTTTCCACCTCAGCCGGGGTGTCGTCAGTGGAGCCGTCGTCGGAGACGACGATCTCCTGGGCGGGTGCGCTCTGACCGAGGATGCTGCGCAGCTGTTCCTCGATGAACTCGGAGCCGTTGTAGGTGCAGAGCGCCACGGAAACGCGCGGCACGGAGGACACGGGCGGGCGGGCGGCGGCACCGGTTGAACGACTCATCAGCGTCGGTTCAGGCCGACCGAGAGCACACCGAGGAAGAGGCCACCCATGACCGTCTGCGAGCCCAGCATCATCAGCAGGGCAGAAGGGATGGCCACCCGCACGGTGGCACCGGCCTCAAGCGCGCCATAACCGCCCGCCGCCCAGCCGATCAGCTGCGACAAGGCTATGCCCAGGCCGATCAGGAACAGCACGACCCCGAGGATCGCACCGCTCTCGAGGCTGATGCGTTTCTCGAGCCGTTCGAAGTTGCGGCTGCGGGGGATGCGGAACCCCTCGTGCTGGGCGTAGATCTTGGTGAGCAGGGCGAACAGGAAGGCCTGGTAGCCGACGACCGCCAGGGCGGCCAGGTAGATCTGGCTGGAGTAGGTGAAGCCCACCTCCCCCACCACGACGGGTCCGAAGCCGAGCAGCACGGTGCCGACCAGGCCGATCAGGAACGCGGAGATGCCGGGGATCAGGAAGAGCCAGCGCGGGCTGAAGATGAGCAGGAAGCGGAGGTGCCGCCAGCCGTCATGCCAGCTGCGCAGGTGCGGCGGCCGGCTGCGGCCGTCCTTCTTCAGGGTGGTGGGCACTTCGCTCACCCGGGACCCACCCAGGGTGGACTTGACGACCATCTCGCTGGCGAACTCCATGCCCGAGGTCTGCAGGTGCAGGGCAAGCATCGACTCCCGGTTGAATCCGCGCAGCCCGCAATGGAAGTCCTTGATCGGGGAACGGAACAGGGACCGTCCGATCCAGGACAGCACCGGGTTGCCCAGGTACTTGTGCAGAGACGGCATGGCGCCGGGTTCGATGCCACCTCGGAAGCGGTTGCCCATAACCAGTTCGTCGCCTGCGCGCAGCCGCTCGACGAAGCCGTCGAGTTCGCTGAAGTCGTAGCTGTCATCGGCATCGCCCATGATGACGAAGGTGCCCCGGGCGGCCTCGATACCCCCGATCAGAGCGCTGCCGTAGCCCTTTTCCGTGACATCCACCACCCGGGCCCCGTGGGCCTCGGCGATCTGCTGCGACCCGTCAGTGCTGCCGTTGTCGGCGATCAGGACCTCACCGGAGATGCCGCTGCGCCGCAGATATCCCTGGGCCTTGTCAATGCAGATCGCGAGCGTCTCGGCCTCGTTGAGGCACGGCATCAGGATCGAAAGTTCAATGGTTTCGGTGATTGTCATGCTCGCTGCAAGTCCCGTCATTGTTGGTCTGGCTCCCTCATCGTACAGAATGTGCTGTGTGGACCTTGGACTGGTGGTGACGACGCTCGGCCGTGTCGAGAGCCTGAAACGACTCTTCGATTCCCTGTCCGACCAGCTTCTCGCCGCGGACGCCCTCGTCGTCGTCGCCCAGCGCAACCTGCCGGAGGTGGAGGCGCTCGCATCCGTCTACCGCTCGGAGAGCATGCGAATCACCGTGACGACGTCGCCGCCTGGTGCGGCCCGCGGCCGAAACGCGGGCGTCGCCGCCCTTCCGGCCGACCGGGATCTGCTGCTCAATTTTCCCAATGACACAACCTGGTACCCGCAGGGCGCTCTGGCCCGGATGCGGCTCCTGGCCGAGACGTTCCACGCAGGCGCCCTCACCGTGGTCGACGAGAACGGGCCCAAGTTCGTGCTGCCCGAGCCGGGCGCGGCCCTGACCCGGTGGACGGTCTGGAGCGTGATCGAGATGGGCATCCTGATCCGGCGCAGCGTGTTCGACCGGATCGGCGGCTTCGATCCTGAGATCGGCACCGGCGCCCCGACGCCGTGGCAGGCCGGGGAGGCCACGGACCTGCTCCTGAGACTGATCCGTGCCGGGGAGCACCTGGACTTCGTCTGGCAGCCGCCCGTGCTCACGGTGGGCGGGATCAGCGACCCGAGCGGGCTCAGCAGCGCGGAACGACGCCACAAGCTGCGCGGCTACGGTCGCGGGCTGGGGCGGTTAGTGACCCGCTGGCGGTATCCGTTGTGGTGGCGGTTCGCGTTCCTCGGCGGTGGCCTGTTCTTCGGCCTGCGCAATCGTGGCACGAACGCCCTCCTCGACGGCTGGTGGGTGTTCCTCGGCCGCCTCGAGGGGATGCTCGGGCACACCCTCGGCCCGGCTGGCACGCTCACCGCGGTGACCCGGTGACGGCCGACCTGCCCTCCCCCCTCCGGCTGCGGCGGGCCACCCTCAGCCTGATCACCCTGCTCGGGGGCGTGTCGCTGGCCGTCATCCCCGCGGCCACGGTCGCCATCTCCTCCCGGCTGTTCAGCCGGCCGGAGCAGGGCGTCATCGCCGTGGCAGTGATGGTGGCCACCTTCGCCGGCCAGCTCACCTTCGCGGTCGTGCTGGAGTCCCGGCTCGGTTCGGCCGCCACCGAACGCCGGGTGGTGTTCCCACTCTGGCTGGCCGGCCTTGCCCTGGTCGCCGCCGTGGTGATCGCCCTCAACGCCACGGACCCGGTCGTGCTCTGCCTCGGCCTGCCCGTGCTGATCGCCGCCCTTGAAGTGGGCCGGGGTGTCTCGGTCGCCGAGCGTCTTGACCTGCGGGAGATCTGGGCATCCGTTTTCGTGGGTCTGGGTGCCCTCGGCGGCGTGCTGGCCGCGTTCACCGGTCAGGACTGGGCGCTGATCCCCCTCGTGGCCGGCATCGCCCTGGCCACCCTGGTGCGCTGCCTGCCGGTGACGCACCGGGCCAGCCGCCCCGAGCCGGCCGTGATGGGCTGGGTGGTGGCCGACACGGCGATCACCGGGGTGATCTACCCACTCCTGAACACGATGATCCTGACTCTGATCGGACCGGGCGAGGCGGTGCTGTTCACGGCCATCGCAACGGTGTCCGGCCTGCTCGCGATCCCGCTGAACTTCATGCGACTTCGCCTGCTCAAAGAGCATTCCCGACTCGATATCGCGGTGTCCGCCGGCGCGGTGCTCGGGGCCGTGGTGGTGCTGGTCGTGCTCGAACTCACGGGTGTGCTCGGCTTCATCTTCGGCGGAGTCTGGACCAGCTCAGCCGCCATCCTGCCGCTCGTGCTCGCCTGCGGCTGGCGGGCTGCATCACTCGCCACGACCATTCCGTTCGCCGCGCTGCGCCGGATGGGTGAGGTGCGGCTGCTCACCGGGCTGCGCGCCGCCGTCTCCGTGATGGCGTTCGCCCTCGCCGGGGTCGGCCTGGCACTGCACAGCCTGTCCGCCGTGTTCCTCGGTCTGCTCATCGCGGAGCTGGCGTCGGCCGTGGTCTACGAGTTCGCCCGGCGCCGCCGGGTGCGCGCCGTCGCGCTGGTCGTGGCGGCCGCCGCGTGAGCCGCGTCCTCGTCGACCTGCTCTTCTTCACCGGCCGCAAGGGCGGCATGGAGTCGTATGTGCGGGAGGTTTACGGCCGGATCGACCCGGATGCCGACGGGCTCGAGTTCGTCGGCTTCGCCTCGAGTGAGCTAGCCGGCTCGGACACGTCCTGGTTTCCGGGCGAGATCATCGACTCGGGCATCAGCGGCGAGAACCGGATCGCCTGGGCCCGCGGTGAGCTCGTCTCCGTCGCCCGCGCGGCCCGGCGGCTGCGCGCCGATCTCGTGCACTGTCCGGCGAACCTCGGTCCGGTCTGGTCGCGGGTGCCCGTGGTGCTCACCGTGCATGACCTGCTGCCGTTCCGGCATCCGGAATACGTGCCCGGGGCCTACTCGCGCATTCTCCGAACCATGATCCGGGTGGCGGCGCGCGGCGCCCGCCGTGTTCTCACCATCAGCGTCGCCTCGGCAGAAGACATCGTGCGCTACCTGCGGGTGCCGGCCGACCGCGTCGACGTGGTGCCGCTCGCGGGCCAGGACGCGGATGTGAGCCCGCACGCGTCGTCCCTCCCCCGGCTGCCGCGCCACGTGCTGGCCGTGGGCAACCGGATGCCGCACAAGAACTTCCCGCTGCTGCTGCAGGCCCTCGCCCTGATCCCCATCGAGTCCCGGCCGCACCTCGTCGTCACCGGCAGCCACGGAGACGACCCGCTCACCCCCCTCGTGGCCACGCTCGGCCTGGAGGCGTGGGTGTCGCTGCGGGGCTGGCTGAGCGCCGAGGAACTGGACCGGCTCTACGCCGAGTCGAGCCTGATCGTGTTCCCGACCCTGTTCGAGGGCTTTGGACTACCGGTGCTGGAGGCCATGTCCCGGGGCTGCCCGGTGGTCTGCTCCGATATCCCGGTGCTGCACGAGGTCGCCGGAGACGCGGCCGTGTACGTGGCGCCGAAGGATGCCGCCGCCCTCGCCGCGACGATTTCCCGTCTGCTCGACGACCCGGCCGAGCTGGCCCGGCTGTCAGGGCAGGGCCGGGAACGCGCCCGCGCCTTCTCGTGGGCGCGGACCGCCCGGCACACCGTGGCGTCGTTTCAGCGGGCTCTCGCCGAGCGGTAACGCGCCAGAATCTGGTCGACCGAGGCGCTCAGGCCGTGGCTGAGCCGCTCGCGCCGGAACCAGTCCAGAGTGGTGCGGCGCAGGGGCTCGCCGGCATCGACGGCCCGAACGATGGCCGCGCCGAGTTCGGCAGGGTCCACGGAGGCGGCCACGAAGCCGTTGACGCCGTCGACGACCAGCTCCGCTGCGGCGTTGTCGGGGCCCGCCACCACCACGCTGGGTGTGCCGAATGCCGCCGCCTCGGCGATGACGAGCCCGAACCCCTCCCGCGCCGACGGGTTGACCAGCACCCGGGCACCCTGCACGAGATCCCGGAGCTCCTCGTCACTCACCCGTCCGCGCAGCTTGACGACGGCGTCCAGGCCGAGCTCGGTGACCCGCGCGGCCACGCGGGACGTTTCGGGGCCGGAGCCCACGATGATCGCGTGCAGGGCCGGAGCCTGGCTGCGGGCCTGCCGCAGGGCCGGAACGAGGTCGATCAGGCGTTTGTCCGCGATGTGCCGGCCGACGAAGATCAGGTACGGGTCGGCCGGGCGTTCGGTCGTGGCATCGGGCTCGTCTCCGACGAGATCGACCAGTCCCAGGCTGACCGGCTCTGCGCTGCGCCGATAGCGGCGCAGCCGGGCGCCGGTGAACTCGCTGTTGACGGTGTGCAGGTCACCGAGACAGATGCCCACGGTCTGCAGCAGGAACGCGAGAGTCCCGGGCACGACGCCGGCGTACTCGCGCCACTTGCGCCCGGGCCAGACCTCGAGCCAGTCGGCGACCACGAAGGCGCGGGTGCCGAGGAGGGCCAGCCGGACCGCGAAGAGGTTGAGCACCGGCAGGGTGCTGACGACCACGACGTCGTAGCTTCCGCGTCGGCGGAGGAAGTGGCGAAAGAGCGCCCAGGCGAAAGCGACCGCGCTCCGGGGGGTGCGGGCGCCGCCGGCGTCATAGATGTCGCCCTGCCATACCGGAACGAGGGCGAAGGGAACTTCCGGGGGCGCATCCGTCGGCCATTGCCGTCGGGTCACGTAGTCGACGGGGCACCCTCGGGCCCCGAAGAGCTCCGCCAGACGGCGGTAGACCCGTTCGCCGCCACCGGTGTTGACCGGGAACAGGCAATCGAAGGCAACCGCGACCCGCGGTTCACGCACGGATCGTCTCGGTCTCCGACTCGGGCGACGCGGATGCGTCAATGTAAGCTTCGACTTCGGCTTCGGCTTCGGCTTCATCGTCGGCACGGGCGGTTCGCGCTGCCAGCCGGCCCGACCACAGCAGGAAGAGGAGTGAGACGAGGCCGTAGAGGGCCACCAGGGGTATCGTCCCCAGCGGGGGTTCCCAGCCGGGGCTCTCCCAGATGGTGCTGAACGACTGGTCCGTACCGACCCCGTAGCGGCGAAGCACCAGGAAGAATGCCGCCAAGCCGTAGGCGGCCAGGAGGGTGAGTCCGATCCAGGTCAGCCGGGTGGACAGGAACGCGAGACGCCGCCCCGAGCGACCGGACAGAAGCCACGCGGCCACGAGCGTCACCCCCACGTAGAGGAAGAGGCCGTAACGGCCCTGCCAGATGATGCCGGTCTGGTGCACGCTGTAACCCTGCACGAGAGCCGGGACCAGAAGTGCGGCCCCCGTGACGATCCCCATGGTCGCCACGCTGCGCCGGTCCAGTCCTGCGAAGGCGAGCGCCACCAGGATGGCCAGGGCGGCCACGAACGGCCAGTAGGCGGCAACAGACAGAGGCGTGTCGATCCAGCCGAAGAACCCGATGGCCTGCTGGAAATAGTCCGGCGTCAAGCGAATCACATAGGCGAAGCCCTGCACGAAGGAGGCCCCCACCTGAGGCGCATCCGAGGCATCTGCCTGGCCGGACAGGCTGCCGCCGGCGAGAGTCCAGAGAATAGAGAAAAGGCCGCCGGCCGCCACGAAAGCCAGCCCGACATAGGAGGAAGCCGTCGTGAAAAGCGTCTTCACCGCCCGCCACCCCATGGCGGCGAAGCACAGGCCCACCACGACGACGAGCCACAGCGGCCCCGTCGCGCGGGCTGTGGCCAGCACGATCGATGCCACGGTGACGATCAGCCAGAGGTGACGACGGGATAGCGACGACACCACTCCCGCATCGCGGCCGTCGAAGTGCTGCAAAAGCCTCAACAGGGAGATCCAGAGCGCGCCGGCCGCCGCGACCTCGATGCCGTTGGGGTTCACGGCCCCGAAGAGGTACACCACCATGGGTGCCGCAAGGAAGGCCAGCCCGAACGGCAGCCACCGCGAACGCCGCACCGACATCGCGGTTTGGAAGGCCCAGGCCACGAAGACGGAGCAAAGCAGGCCGCTGATGATGCGCATGGCGTAGATCCCGGCCGATCCGTCGAGCAGGAGGGTCGGCCAGCCGACGAGGTAGTAGTAAATCGGGTTGTAAGCGCTCACCCAGGTGTTGAACCAGTCGGTGCCGCCCTCATCCCCGAGCTCGAACCCGCAATCGGCGGTCATCTCGGGGTGAGACAGGTAGCAGACGATCTGCTGGCTGTAGGAATACCCCTCCGGCAGGTCGACGACGGAGTGTCTGACCCCCGCCACGGCATGCCCGGTGAGGTCACCTCGCACCTGTGCGATGGCCTTGGCGGCATGGGCGTTCTCGTCCGGGACGGAGAAGATCGGGCTGGCCATGGACCACAGGGTCGCGAGCATCGCCATCAGGGCGAAGGCCGTCCAGAAGACGGACCGTCCGTGACCTCGGGTTTGGCGCTCAAGGTTGCAGTCCTCAGCCGGGCTGATCATTCAACGCCTGTTCTGCACTGCGGCGCTGTACGCCTGAACATGCGCCTCCCGACAGCTTTCCCAGGTAAATTCCTTCGCCCGAAGAACGCCGGCAGCTTGCAACTCATCCGTGCGCCGGATCGCCTCGATAATGGCTCCGGCGATAGCGGCAGGTTCGTGGGGATCGAACTGGACTGCGGCCCGCCCAACTATCTCTGGGAGAGAACCCTCACGGGACACGGCCACTGGACACCCAGAGGCCATGGCTTCGAGGGGAGGCAGACCAAAACCTTCGTACAGGCTCGGAAAAATTAGCGCTGCCGCCGCCCGATAGAGGTCCTGGAGTTCGCTCTGATCGACGAAGCCCTTTCGGTCAACCCAATCCGGGAGATCCCCGAGCTGGTCAAGCCCCCCACCGGTCAGAACCAAACGGAGCCCGGGAACGGTTTTACGAGCGATTTCCACGGCCGTGACCAGCCGGGCATGATTCTTATGCGGCCACCCACGCGCCGGATACAGAACGAAGTTTTCACGCGGGCCAAGGTTGGGAACATATCGATCGGTGTCAACGCCCAAATGGGCGACAAAGATTCGGGCAGGATCCAAGCCGAGGCGGTCGACCATTCGCTGTTTGGCGAAATGGCTGATCGTGATCACGGCGTCCGCGCGTTTGGCAAAACCTTCATAGAACTTGTGCCGGTAGATCAACTCGCTCTTGCTGAACAGGTGCGGCAGGTCAAGGTGCTGAACGTCGTGCAGGGTCTGCACGGCGGCCTGGCCGCTTGATGGGGCGGGAAGCGCCACCGTGAACGGGTAGTGGACAACGTCCGCCTCGGCCATTTTGCGCCTGAGGTCTCCTGATCGTGCGGTGATCTTCGCCATCTGGAGCAGTCTCTGCCGAGTGCCCGGACCGCCGTTCAGCCTCTGTACAAGACGTTCCGGAATGCCACGGCTGAATCCGCGCGCCGAAGCGGGCAGGAATGCCTCGGCTCGCACCGCGGACGATAGCGCAAGCTGTTCAGTGAGCGCTTGGGCGTAGGTCTCTGTCCCGCCCATTCCCCCGCGAACCAACGTGAGCATTGACAATGCCACCCGAGGGCACGTGCTTGAACCAGCGGACAACTCGCTCACGCCGTCCTGGCTGTTCCCGCAGGGCGCACCTGCTTGGCATTAGATTCGGTCATGGGGTTCAACTCCAAATGTTGACTCTGAGATGGCGTCGAAGCGTTCGATTCCCACCGGACAGAACAATCTCAGCGTAGTGCAGGTACAAATCAACCCCGTCTACGTGCCGGTTCGCCGCACGACCCAGTTAAAGGATGCAGTTGACTCACGACAAACTCATTTCCCAGCGAGACACGACAGCCGGTAACGGGCGTTCAAGCCGCAACTTCAGGTCAATTCTGCAAATTCTTGCAGTACCACTCATCCTGGTGATAGCAGGCTTGGCGATGTCGATTGCAGTGACGACACAGCATAGCGATGCTTTGTCGCCCAGCGACGAGTGGGTGTACGTGGACTACCTGCACAAGTTCCCGCATCAAGGTCTGGTCCGTCAGGGAGAACCGATCGGGCAGGAATCTCTTGAGCTGATGGCCTGCTCAGGCGTGCGTGCCTACGGGCCGATGGGACCGCCCTGCGGGGGACCTTACGATGACATATCGGACTTTCCATTCGGCGGAGTGACCTCCGCCTACGGCTACACACCACTGTATTTCGCCCCGACATGGCTTGCCGCCACCGCGATCGACACGATCACCTCCGCTGATTTCCTCACGTCCGCTCGTCTGACCGGAGCCATTTGGCTGGCGTTGACGATGATCACCCTCTACTGGATGTTCCGCGAGTTCCGAGTGAAGCGATTAGTCGCACTGGCGCTCGGACTCTGCTTCATCGGCTCACCGTATTCATGGTGGCGGTACACCTATGTCACCACCGACGCCCCGACTGTCGCCATCACAGCCCTGATGCTGATCATGGCGCTGAGGTTCCTTCGCGGGCGCATGTCAGGCTGGTGGCTTGTCCCCGCAGGAACACTGGCGATGCTCTTCAAGCCTTCGAACATCCTCACCGTCGGCCTCATCGCTGTTTTCCTGCTTATCGAGGCCGGCCGACGCTGGCGGCAGAACCGTCCAACGGGCATTTCTCTGACGTGGCGGGCATTCCTGTCCGGCCCAGGTCCGGAACACCTGGTCGGTGTGGCTGCAGCGATGGTCATCGCGAGCGGCGTGGCGCAATTCCTCTGGCTCCAGGTCCAAAAAGCCATCGCCGTTGGTCTCCCGGCCGATCAGGGCCAGGGACGCCCCTTGACCGTCGCCGACATTTTCAGTCAGGCCGTCAATTTCTTGCCGGACACGATCGTTTCCAACGTGGTCCTGTACGGCACCAACACCAACTCCTACGCTATTCCTGCATCTATTGTTGAGCCGCTCTCCTGGCTCACGGTTGCCGGGGTGGCCGGCGGGATATGGATGCTCTCACGTCGGAATTCAAACGCTTCAATCATCTCAGCAATCGCCATTTCCGCAGTGGCATTCGCGCCTCTTCTCGCCCTGATGCTGCAGCTGACCCTGGGCGAGTATTACGAGATTCCAGCCCGATACGGCGCCCCCGTGCTGGCCGGTTTTCTTCTGGCCGCAGGGTTGACAGCTCAGAACCGCTGGGTTTCATACTTGGTGCTGACCTACGGAACCGCCTTGGTCATCTACGTGACCGTCCGAGCCCCAGTCTTCGCCTGAAATTGCTGGGAACGCGCTAACCGCGGGGCGTTCCCAGCGCTCGAGCTCTGGAATTGACTCGTTTCGCCGCCGCGTCGGAGGCCCAACGAACCGGATACTGCCACAGAGGGCTTACTGGCCGGAGGTAGGCGGGCAGGTGCCGCCTCTTCACGCCTTCCGATTCGAGGCTCGAATCCAACCGGTTGGCGACAGTGAGGGAGTCGGGGTGCCACCGGAAGGCCGCCACCGAGTCACGAGTCCAGGCGAATCGCCCGAATGAGCGCAGTTTCAGGAACGCGTCCAGATCCATCGCAAACCTGAGCCTCTCATCAAATCCACCAATGGAGGCCAGGGCATCCAACCGAATCATCGTGGCAGGGTGCGGCACGAGGTCAGGGCCCCACGCGAGCAGGATACGGGCCAGACGTCCGGCATTGCTGACGAAGATGGTGCGGCCCTCGCCATCGATGTAGTCGCAGCCTCCGTAGGCCAGTACTGCACCGGAGTCAGCTTCAAGGAGTTTCGCCAAGGAGGCGAGCCCACCCGGTCGAAACAGGTCGTCGTCACCGACCCAGGCGTAGAACTTTTCCGTGGTCCGTTCCGCCAGCCCACAATTGATGGCCGCCGAGATCCCGTCGCGGGGATCGTCTGCAAGAACGGCACCGAATGATAGGGCTAGCGTCCTCGCTTCTGTCGCAGCGACCGGGGCAACGACGACGAGAGTCAGGCCGATTGTCGCCGTCTGAACAACGACTGATTCCAAAGTCTCCCTCAAGGAATCAAGCCGGTCGCCAAGGGTTGGCAGGACAACAAGTACTTGAGCGTCTGAGGATTCCACGGCAGGCCTTTCGGATCACGGCACCAAGAACCCGATGCGCGAACAGACATTGTTCGAGAGTCCGACTCTTAAGCGGATCTGGGCGCAGGCGCACCTTGATATTATCGAACTATGACTTCAGACTTTGACGGGACGCTAATTGTTGTGCCCGCCTTGAACGAAGAAGCTTCCGTTGCAGTCGTCGTGCAGGAGATCCAGCATGCAATGCCCGGAATACACTGCCTCGTCGTCGACGACGGCTCGGTGGACGCGACGGCTGTCACAGCGATAGGAGCGGGTGCTGCAGTCCTTCGCCTTCCGTTTAATCTCGGTGTCGGCGGCGCCATGCGGGCAGGCTTCAAGTACGCCGAGGCGAACGGATACAGTCGGGTCGTGCAAATCGATGCCGATGGCCAGCACGACCCTGCGAGCGTTCCACAATTGTTGCTCGCGCTCGAGACAGCGGATCTGGTCCTTGGCGCCCGCTTCGCCGGCACGGGTGACTATCGAGTCACCGGCCCGCGGCAATGGGCCATGGTGGTTCTTGCACGAATTATCAGCAGACTGGCACACACGACTCTGACCGATACCACGTCCGGTCTTCGGGCCAGCGGACCTCGGGCCGTTCGACTTTTCGCGGAACACTATCCCGCGGAGTACCTCGGGGACACCATCGAATCGCTTGTCATCGCCGCACGCGCCGAATGTCGAATAGCCCAGATTCCGGTCGCGATGAGAGTCCGATCGGCAGGGCAGCCGTCGCACGACCCGTTCAAAGCCGCCGCGTACCTCGGCCGTGCCTGCATTGCACTCGTTTTCGCAATCATGCGGCCACCAATATCTATAAGTGATGGACGCTGAAGAAATGACCCTTACGTCCTACCTGCTGGGAGTTCTCACCGCCCTGTTCACGCTGGGCGTGGTCGTCGAGATGCTGCGACGAAGGCGGCTCCGGGAGCGTCATGCCATCTGGTGGCTCATTGCGGGTTCCCTCGCTCTCGTCATTGGAATCTTCCCCATCACCCTGACGTGGGCGGCAGCCGTCCTGGGCGTGCAAGTGCCGACGAACCTTGTCTTCTTCGTGAGCCTGGCAGTGCTGTTCCTGGTCAATCTGCAGCACGGAGCCGAGCTCACCACTCTGGAAGATCGCGCTCGCGTTCTTGCCGAGCATTCGGCCATGCAGGACATGCGAATTCGGAACCTCGAGCGCTCCGCATCCGACGGACGGCCCGTCAACTGAAACCGTGACCGAGTGCAGGTCCGTGAACGGACTCCCCCATGGGTTGCAGAGCACAGGCGTCAGTTACTGACCCTCTTGCGCCGGAAGAACATCGTCAAGCTCAGGAGATGAACAAGCAAACCGAGCAGGGGACCGATGAGGAGAGACGCGAGCACACGCGGCACCAGGTCGAGCGGGAGGAACATTGCAAGCACGGTCATCCCGGCCGCAATCATCCAGCCGGCGGAGTAGGCGGCGTGCAGGCCACGCGCTAGAACTGCAGGGCCACTGACACACAGGGCCCCTATCCCGAAGGACGACAAGACCAGCAGGGCAAGCGTTATGGCTTCAATCCGATACGCGTCACCAAACATCCACTCGAAGACCTGCGGCCCGATGAAGAAGGCGATCAAGGCCAACAGCGCAGCGACGAGTGCGATCCCAGCCAGAATGACCCAGACCTTGCGCAATACGTGGGCAACCTGCCCACGGAATTGGATGACCAGAAAACTCTGAAGTGACATGAGCGGCACCACAAGCGGAGCCCTCGTCAGAGTGATGGCCAGCAGAAGGACGCCCAAGGTTGCAGCGGGTTCTGTCCCCGATGTGGCGCTGACGATGAGTGGAAACCCGCTCACGATGATTGCGGTCGAAGCGGAAGCCGCAATCGACCTGACGATGTTCCATGACAGGCGCCCGAATCGGACGTCGATGGCGCTGCGGCCACGGACGCCCTTCCTCATGAAGAGCCAGAGTATGGCGGGTGTCAGTGGGAACGGTACGACGACCGCCCATGCGAGGCTCCCGGGGTCAGTTGTCACGAGCAGGGCCAGCCCCGTGCAGACAAGGCGCAAAATACTGTCCAATGCGATCATCCACGCCAGGGCCATCCACCCGCCGAGGCCGTAGAGGGTGCCGCAGAGAACCGCCACGACGACATAACCGCCCACGCCGATGGTGAGCGGAACGACATAAGCAACCGGATCACCCGAAAAGACCGTTTTCGACCACAACGGACTCGAGACAACGACCAAACCCATCACGCTGATCACGAGTATCGCCGCATAGTTCTGGAGCTTGGATGGACGAGCTGATTGGGCAGGTGGGCCGGCTGATTCGGTATCGACTGGGTGCGTGGCGCGCGTAATTTCCTGCTGGATGCCCGCGAGAGAGCCAACAATGAGGTAAACGGCCGACCAGAAAACTGCGAACTGAGCGTAGCTCGAAGGTCCGACCTGTGCGGCTACTAGCCAAAGCACCAGGTAACCGGAGACACCCGCCACAATCGTGGCCACGGTGAGCAAACCCAGACCATCCAGCCGCCGATGGCCCTTGACAGAACTCACAAAATCACACCTCACGGGAACACGACCACTCACCGGTCTGAGTCCTCAGACCGGTGCCTTAGTCTAGGTCAGGCGATCGCCGTCAGGAATTGTCAAACGTGACAGCACAACGAAGGGGAAGCCACCTCATGGGGTCTGCGATGAAAACCTCACCAGCTCCAAGCGCCCGCTCACTCGGAATCCGGTTCTTTGCAATCGCGTTCGTCCTCTTCCTCGCCCCCATGGCAATCTGGTCTCTGGCCTCACCCCTCATGTCAGTCCCGGATGAGCCCTCGCACGTGATTCGAGCGGCCTCCGTTGTTCGAGGCGACATTGCGGGGCATCCGCGCCCCGAGATCACGTGGCAGATCGAAGCGACGGTGCCCAACTACATCGCACACGCACATGAACTGACCTGCTTCGCGTTCGATCCGACAAAGTCCGCCGGCTGTCAGGGCCCCGTTGTCGGAAACCCGGACAGCCTCGTTGTGACCGGCACGACCGCCGGTTCGAACAGCCCTGTGTACTACGCAATTATCGGCCTCCCGACTTTGATTTTTTCGGGAAGTCAAGCTCTCTATGCGATGCGGCTGACGAACGCAATCGTCTGCGCGTTCCTCGCTGCTGGTCTCATCACTTCCCTGATGCAACTACCTCGCGCACGGTGGACCATTCTGAGCACGTCGGTCGCCGTCACGCCGATGGTCCTCTTCCTCGGTGGATCAGCGAATCCAAATGGCATCGAAGTCTTCGCGGCGGCAACTCTTTTCTCGACTCTCGTCGCGACCCTCAGCACACATTCTCCTGCCCGAGTCATGTGGGGACGCGGAACGCTCATCGTCGCCTCGGTTCTCCTGCTGACCGGCACTCGCAGCATCGCTCTCCTGTGGGTTCTCCTGGCCTTTTGCTCTGCTCTGTTTTTTGCGCGCCGAAGCGTGGCGGCTGAGCTCCTTCGAACCCCGGTGGCGTGGGTCACTTTGACGGTGAGTGCATTGGTGTGCGCAGGGGAGCTCATCTGGTTCACCCGGCCCAGCGTCGGCACGCCCTCACCGGTGTTCGAGGGCGCCGGAACACCTTTCAGAAAGGCGTTCGCCCAGATGCTCGACCAGACTCTGGACTTCGGCCAGGGCTGGATCGGGCTGTTCGGATGGGTTGACCGGCCGGCTCCCATGCTGACGTTCGCTATCTGGATCACTGCGATGGGCGCACTCCTACTGGTCACGCTGGCACTCAGCCGCGGACCCGCGCTCTATGCGGTCCTTTTTCTGACGGCCGCCATCGTTGCCGTTCCGGCAATCTCCCAAGCCGCTATTGCGGCAGAGGTCGGCTTCATCTGGCAGGGGAGATACACGCTGGCACTCGTGGTTTGCCTGGTACTTGCCTGCGGGGTCGCTTTGGACCGGGCGGTTCCATTCCCGTTGACGCGGGTGTCACGGAACCTTACTGTCACTGCGCTGATCACTATCGCTGTGGGTCACGTGGTCTGCTTCATTTGGGTTCTTCGCCGATACGTCGTGGGGACCGGTTCATCATGGCCGTCCATGATCAATGCGCCCCAGTGGCAACCCCCGGGAGGATGGGTTCCACTCACCGTTGCCTTCAGCCTCGCGGTCGGAATCGCAATGTGGGCGATCTGGCGTGCACTGTCAATCCGGGAAATCGACGAGCCGACAAGAGTCGATCGGAGAGCCGACGAGAGCACGAGCGACACGGACACCGCAAACGCACGCGTAGCCACACAGGCAAGGGCCTGATAGGCCGGCTGAGATGGAGCCGGCCAGCACACCCCGCTCAGGCTCGGAGTGCGTCCGCGTGTGCGTGGTACCACTCCACGGTTGACCGCAGCCCGTCTTCAAGGCCAATCTGCGCCGTCCAGCCTGCCCCGGCGAGCTTGGACACGTCCAACAGTTTCTGCGGGGTACCATCTGGCTTCGTGGTGTCCCACTCTGTCTCGCCGGTGAACCCGACCACCCGTGCGACCGTCTCCGCGATCTCACGGATCGTGACGTCGCTCCCGGTGCCCACGTTGACCTGCTCCGGCCCGTCGTAGTTTTCCAGCAGGTGCAGGCAGGCTGCCGCCATATCGTCGACGTGCAGGAACTCACGTCGCGGCGTGCCAGTGCCCCAGTTGGTCACACTCTGCGCACCCGACTTCGCGGCCTCGTCATACCGGCGGATGAGCGCCGGCAGCACATGAGATCCCGTGGGCGAGAAGTTGTCGCCGGGACCATAGAGGTTCGTCGGCATCGCCGAGATCCAGGGAAGTCCGTACTGGCGTCGCACAGCTTGAATTTGGAGGATGCCCGCAATCTTCGCAATCGCATACGCGTCATTCGTTGGTTCGAGATGCCCGGTGAGGAGAGAGTCTTCCCGGATCGGCTGCGGCGCAAGTCTCGGGTAGATGCAGGACGAGCCCAGGAACAGCAATCGCTCCACCCCATACTTCACGGCAGCATCGAGCACATTCACCTGGATACGCAAGTTGTCGCTGAGAAAATCTACCGGGTAGGTGTTGTTGGCAAGGATGCCACCCACTTTCGCGGCGGCGAGAACGACGTACCGCGGCTGAGTCTCGGCGAAGAATCCGAAGACCGCGTCCCGGTCCTTCAAATCCAGCTCGGCCGATGACCGGCCGACGAGGTCCGTGAACCCTTCAGCCTCGAGGTGACGCCAGATCGCGGAACCCACGAGGCCGCGGTGGCCCGCCACATAGAACCGGGAAGTCCGCTCCAACGCCGTCGGAACGAAGGCGCCCTGCTCCCGGTCGCCAGCATTTGACCCCGCAAGGATAGTCATCGTCAGTTCGCTCCGGCACTGACGGGGGCCGTGCCCCAGCTCGCAAGCTTGACCTCATCGATCCACCGGCTACCGGAATGCTCCAAAGCGGTGATGTCAGCGTCAACCATGATGCGAGCCAGTTCAGCGGTATCGACAGTGGCCTTCCAGCCCAGCTTGGCTTCAGCCTTGGAAGCGTCACCGACGAGCGCATCGACCTCGGTCGGGCGAAGGTACCGCTCGTCGAACCGAACGTGGTCCTCCCAGTTGAGGCCTGCGTGGCTGAACGACGTCTCAACGAAGTCGCGCACGGTGAAGTTGCCGCCGGTGGCGAGAACGAAGTCATCGGGCTCATCGACCTGCAGCATGCGCCACATGCCCTCGACATACTCCGCCGCATACCCCCAGTCCCGGATCGAGTCCAGATTACCGAGATACACGTGGTCCTGCGTGCCGGCCTTGATCGCCGCAACAGCACGGGTGATCTTGCGCGTCACGAACGTCTCGCCGCGGCGCGGGGACTCATGGTTGAAGAGAATGCCATTGACGGCGAACATGCCGTAGGCCTCACGGTAGTTCTTCGTGATCCAGTAGCTGTACACCTTCGCCGCACCATACGGGGAACGCGGATAGAACGGCGTCTCCTCATTCTGCGGCGGCGGGGTAGCGCCAAACATCTCGGATGAAGACGCCTGGTAGAAGCGTGTCGTAATGCCCGACATCCGCACAGCCTCCAGCAACCGGATGGTGCCCATCCCGGTCGTGTCCCCCGTGTGCTCCGGCTCATCAAACGACACCCGGACATGCGACTGCGCGGCCAGGTTATACACCTCATCCGGCTTGATCTCCGCGAGGAGCGTCACCAGACGGCTGCCATCGCTCAAGTCACCGTAATGCAGGAACAACTTGGCCGCCGGGTCATGCGGATCCACATACAGGTGATCAATACGCGACGTGTTGAACGTGGACGCTCGACGAATCAGCCCGTGCACCTCATACCCCTTCGAGAGCAGGAGTTCCGCCAAGTAGGAACCATCCTGGCCCGTGATACCGGTGATAAAAGCGCGCTGAGCCAAGTGAACCCCATCTATTTGTTCAGGTGAGCTGGATGCCGATAATTTGATCCGCGATCCCATCTCCGTACGATGCAAATATATGTATTTTAGATCAACTTCAGCCAGGCCTCGGAACGAACGGCGTTCCGACTGGAGGAACTCGGGCGGAGCCCGGGCTTCATCAGGCCGCGGCGCCCGAGGGAATGAGCCTCCCGAATGACCCCGGGACGTTCATCCAAGGAGTTCCATTACTCAAGGCCGCGAAGCGGGCCATGCTGGAAATTGAATGCTTCTGACCGCCGGCAAGCTGGTACAGACTTCCATCAGGCGTTCTGATGAACGCCGTGGCCGGAATACCGATGGTGAGTTGGCTGCAGGTGAACTTGTCCATGGATACATAGTCGAATGGAAACAGACTCAGCTGGTCCTGACCTACTGCGTGCAGACTTCCGTCACCGCTCACGTACTCCACTCCCCCGCACAAAACGCCATATGTCAGTGGCTTGCTTGAGATTGGATAGGCCTTGATTCGTTCATCCTGCGCAAACACGAAACCGTTGATACCCGCGCCCGATGGGAACTCAAAGTTGCTGAATGGAATCCGCGAGGTGACGCCATCGATCAAGTACACGGTGGCGTCCTGTGGTGAACGCACGAGGGTGCCCGCGGTGAGGGCAACAATGCCCTTCGGCAAGCCGTCAATGACACTATCGGGGAGAGTCTGGATCACGGGGGTGCCAGTCGGCGAGATCGCGAGGAGTGCAGCCCACGAGTTGATAGGGCGAACGTCAGTCGGCATGAGGACGTACACCGTCCCACTTGTCGGCGATTTGATCAGCGACCCGTCCTCGACCACGCCCTTGACCGGGTAGGCGTCCAGCAGCTGTTGCGCAACGGGGACCGGAGCCAGTCCCGATCCGCGGACAGCTGACTTCCACTCGTATCGACCGTCCGAGGCAAGGATGCTGATGCCGCTCTGGCCGGCCAGACTTGCGACGCCGGTGAAGGCCACGGGAGCGTTCTGAATCAGCTGGATGCTCGACGCGCCGAGCGAGCCGCTGTTTCTTGCCCCGACCCCTGAACCGTTCACGTTCACCGCGCTGATGGAATACCTCAGCCCGCCCGCGAGTAGGGAATACGTGGAAGTGGACCGGGTCCGCACAAATACTGAGTCCCGAACGATCGGCGTTCCAAGCTTCAGGGCGGACACAGCATTCTCACTGAGCACGTTGAAGCCAGCCGGGATCCCGGCTGCCTTCTGTGACGCGTCGTCGAGGATTTCCCGCTTCTCGCCCGCCTTGATGTAGTAACGGCTGCCTTCGACGGTGCCGAGCACAGAGGTCAGGGCTGGCCCCGTCTTGAACTCACCGATCTGGTAGGCGGTCAGCTGCACGTATCCGTTGGAGGCGCAGCTGGATCCATAATCGGCTGCCTGCGTGCAGGACGTGAATGGAAGCTTGATGCCAGAGTCGTAGAAGTAGATCGTTCCGTCCGGAGAGCGCAAGCTCCTGCCAACGTTGTGGGCGGTGGTGAATCGATCGAGATAACTCTGGGAGACGTAGCCGACATTTCCCAGGGGAGCCAACGAAATGAGGATTCCGATGCTCGGGACGGCGTACTTTATTTTGCCTGAAACGAGGTAAACAGTACCGTTATCAACGGTCCGGAGGAGGCTCGAGGAGGTGGTGGGTGAGCCGAACCAGTCTGAGAACATCCGCCAGAAATTGCGGTTGCCGTAGGAACTGCATGAATCGCCCGAACCATACAGGTTCGCGAGAGCGGCGCCGTTGGGCTGGTAGGGCGTGTAGTTATAGAGACCAGCCGTTGCCTGGTTCTGAATGAGAACTGAGCTCGAACCACAGGCGGAATTGGGGTGGAATCGGACGAAGTTGGTGCGTCCCGCCACGTGATTCCACCGCGTGGGGTTGGCGGCATAATACTTGAACTGAAGCGCGGCTGAATAGACTTGGTTGAAGAAGCCGTAGTAGTTCACATCACAGTCCGCGGTGTCAGGGCACCCGTATCCGGTCGCGCTTCGGTACTGACGGTCTGTGGGCCAGTCATCGCTGACGAGGCCTTGTTCCTTTTCAATAAGCACGAGCATTGCTTTTTGGCTCACGCCGCAGGCGATTCCGACTCTGGAGATAATATCGGCGGCTGACTCGTTTTGCCCGCTGTAAGCCGCACAAGCTCCACTCACCGCCGCTTTGCTCGGCGTCACCGTCCGGAAGTCCTTCAGACAGATGTATCCAGAGCGGCAGGTCGCGACCTTTGAGTTCAAAAAACTCTGAACGGATGAGGCGCTCATGGCCTGTCCGTCGTAGAAAGTGGCATCGCTGATGATGTTTCCGGGATCGAAGTCATTACCCGTTGCGGCCACCGCGGCGTCCGGTGCAACGACACTGCCCACACCCGAGAGGAGGGACACCCCGAGCAGGGCCGCAGTGGCGAGTGCGATCAATCGGCGAGTTTTCACGGGATCTCCATTTCAACGGGGACCCCGGTGACGGGGCCTCCCCCAACTGACGTGTACAGCAATGCCACATTCCATTCGCCTTTAGAAAGGCTCTCCACCGGGACCTGAGCGGAACGGCAGGAAGTGCCCGATGCGTTCGCGATCGAATCCGTCTGAACCTCGACCGTCGAGTCAAGATCGGTGAAAACAAACCGGCACAGGCCACCGTCCTCGATGATCCCCGAGACATAACCTGAAACGGTCACGTTCAGACCGTCGACGTCGACCCCGGCAACGACGATCACCGTCTCCGGCACGGCCGACGACATCGCGGTCGGTGTCGGTTTCTCACTCGGAATCTGGGTGACCGGTGGTTGCGGCCGCTCCGTTGCTGTCGGGATCGACGCGGAGCAGGCGCTGAGAAAGACGGCGACCGCGCCAACGAGCAAGACGGAGTGAAGGGTGCCACGGATGCCGTGATCGGCCTGCATCATACGGATATCTCCTCAATGCCAAGACGATCAGCTTCGCAAGGCTATCTGATGCGCCTCGCGCGCTTCCGCCGCAACACGCTAAGGTTTTCCGCCTAGAATCGAAGCTGACCTTTACCGACAAATGAAATGTGGCCTATGACAGGCTCTGCTGCAGACCAGCGCGCCCTCAAGATATCTGAAGAACCGCTCCGCCCCGTGGGGCAGCAATACGGCTTCGTCACCGGGACTGTGGAATCAATCAAAGATATTTGGGCACATCGCGAGCTGATGGGTCTCTTGGTTCGACGCGAAATCAAGGCTCGTTACAAGGACAGCTCGCTCGGATTCCTCTGGAGTCTCGTGCGACCGCTGACGCAATTGTTGATCTATTACTTCGCAATCGGCCAGATCATGGGCTTGGCGCGTAACATCCCCAGCTTCGCCATATTCGTGTTTGTGGGTCTGACGATCTGGGGTTTGTTCACAGAAATTGTTTCCAGCGGCACGACCTCCATCATCAATAACTCTGGCTTGGTGAAGAAGATCTACCTACCCCGGGAAATCTTTCCCTTGGGAAGCGTGGGTGGTGCGCTCTTCAACTTTGCGATTCAGTTCGGTATTCTTCTGCTCGCTACGCTCGTTGCGAGGCAGTTCCCACTGACGACTAACGTTCTGTACGCGCCCCTGGCTTTCCTCACCATTCTTATTTTCGGCACAGCGCTCGGGATCTTCCTCTCCAGCGTGAACGTTTATCTTCGAGATGTGCAGCACCTCGTCGAGGTTGCCTTGATCGTTCTCTTCTGGGCGTCGCCGATCGTTTACTCCTTCAGCTTCGTCCATGACAAGCTGAACGGAAATCTGCTGGAGCAGATCTACCTGCTAAACCCGATCACTCTCGCTGTTCTGGGCATGCAGAAAGCTCTGTGGGTTGCGGGAACTACGGAGTCAACAACGGCGAACTGGCCTCCGGACCTTGGCGTCCGGCTTCTGATCGTGATGGCCATCGGGCTCGTTCTCCTCTGGCTCTCCCAGCGCGTGTTCTCACGACTCCAAGGTAATTTTGCACAGGAACTTTGAAATGAAACAGCCAGCAACCATCATCAGCGTTACCGACGTTTCCAAACGTTTTGTGCTTCACAAAGACAAATCGGTGAAGGAACGACTGCTCAACTTCTCTCGCGCCAGAGCCCATCGCGAGGATTTCTGGGCTCTGAAAGACATCTCCCTCGACATTGCGACCGGATCCACCGTCGGCCTCGTGGGGCATAACGGTTCCGGAAAGAGCACCCTGCTCAAAGTCATTGGCGGGATCATCCAGCCAACAACAGGTTCCGTGCTTCGCCGCGGCCGAATGGCGGCGCTCCTCGAGCTTGGGGCCGGCTTTCACCCAGACCTCACGGGCCGGGAAAACGTTTACCTCAATGCCGCACTTCTGGGCCTCTCCAAGCAGGAAACAGACCGGGAATTCGATGAAATCGTCGAATTCTCGGGCATCGAAGAATTTATAGACACGCAGGTCAAGTTCTATAGCTCTGGCATGTACGTGCGCCTGGCTTTCTCGGTCGCCATTCACGTTGATCCTGATGTACTCCTCGTAGACGAGGTACTCGCCGTGGGCGACGAGCCTTTCCAGCGAAAGTGCATGGACAAGATCGCACAGTTCCAGAGTGAAGGTCGGACGATTGTCCTTGTGAGCCATTCAAGCGAGCAAGTCGGTCGGCTCTGCGATCGGGTCGTCGTGCTCGACAAAGGCAAGATCATGCATGATGGAGACCCGACTGAGGGCATTCGCATACTTCGCGAGGGATACGATGCGGCTTCACATCGTGTGGACACCTCCCTCACAGTTCCACGACCGCGGACGCCATATTCGCTGGCTGGAGCACGAGCACACACCCATCACGCGAATGGACGGTTGGATCTTGAAGTTGACATCGATGTCGATGTCAACGAACCTCAAGACCATTGGGGTATCGGACTGTCAATCGAGAACACCCTGGGCATGAACCTCTACGGAATGACAACGTTCACCATGGCAACTGAACTGCCAAACACCCCGGGCCGCCACATGATCCGTCTGGCCTTCCCCGACATCCACGTCGGTACGGGAAAGTACTTGGTGAACGTCGGCCTGGGCGACTCTGCGGGCACCACATTCGACCGTAGAAGCGGCGTCACATCCTTCAACGTGGTCGACGAGGGCCCCGGCAACGGCATCCTCAGCCTGAGGCCTGAAATCGTCCTCACGGCTGACGAAGACCGATAGCCGTATGTATACCACGCTGGGGAACCTCCTCTACGACTCGGTCAGCCCCAACACGGGCGACATCGCCATTGGTCTCGCGGGCCAGCAGGCTTTTGCTGAACTTGACGTTCGTGCCCGCATCATCGACCCCTTCGAACCGAATATGCCCAGTCCTCTGATCGTTGGCGGCGGCGAGCTGATCCGCGTCACCGGTGATCCGTTCTACGATTCATTTCGTCAGCGCGGTCGGCACATCCTAAATGCCGCGGGAGTATGGTCTTCGGCCGACGACCTTGACTATCTGAGGGAGTATGCTTTCGTTTCCGCCCGATCACAGCGTGAAGTCGAGGTACTTCGGAAGTGGGTGCCGGACGCTGAGGTCGTTCCGTGTGCAACGACGATCCTCAAGAGTGACCATTTCGAGATTCCCGGCGTCGAACAAGGGGAACCGTTGGTCGGTATCCATATGGTTCCTCATTCTCTGAGGCTGATTGAGGACCTGATTCCGCTCATTGATGCGATTCCCTACAAGAAGGTTTTCATTCCATTCACGCATTACAACAGTGACGCGTCGTTCATGAAGTCCCTGCCGTTCGATCGTACGAATAGCGTCATACTCGACCGTCTGACACCGCTGCAGCTGCATTCCGTCATCGGCCAGATGAAGTACGTCACCGTGTCCTCCCTGCACGCGTCGATCTTCGCGTACAGCCAAAACGTCCCCTTCATTTCTGTCCATCAGAAGAAGGCTGAGTATTACTTTGCGGACCGGGGGCTCATCGAAAATCTGGTCAAGTCGCGTGCGGAGTTCGTTGAGCAGCTCAATCGCCTCGAGGAGGAACGGCCGGATTACAGTTCGCTCGTCGAAGCGGACCAAGCCCGTGTCCGAACCACCTTCTTACGGTATCGCGATCTTATCTCAGACCACTCGACCGCCGACTGGCGGGAGTCCCCGGCCGCTCTATCCTCGGTCCGTGACGTCATCATGCTGGACCAGGCCCAGCACGTCATCGGCGATCGTGATCTGGCTCTTTCCTATTCAGAGTCGCGACGACTGAAACTGCGTGCTGACGCGAATCATCTCGCCATGGACCTGAGTCGGGCCCACACCGAACTCGACGAGTTGACTACCGCATACGACCTGCTGCGCACCGCGTGGTGGGTAGTGTTCGTTCGGGAGACGTCAGGCTTCGTGCGTCGAACTTTCAGACAAATTGCGGCTGTGTTCAAGAGATCCTGACTTGATGGCGTCGGGATCCGTCAGATCCGTCAGGGTCGACGCTCGGTAGCTCGTCCACTTCCGCACCTGGTAGCGGGGATTCATGGCGAGCCAGAAGAGCCGGCGCTTCCAGCTGAAGTCGGGGTCTCGGAGAATGCGCAGCGTGTCTCCGGCGATTCCCCGTGCGGTGAGGCGGAACTGTGCCCGCCCCGTCATGGGTGGGATCGGGAAACCGATCTGGCGCAGACCGATGGTCTCGTCGAAGATCCGCTTGCCGTATTCGGCCAGGGTGAGGTCGTTCGAGTGCTCGACCGCCGCACGACCTGCGTACGCCTTGCGATAGCCGGCCTCGATCAGGTCCTTGCCGAAGAGCTGGTCCTCCGCGTATCGCACATCGCGGTACGGGATGGTGTCGAGAAGAAAGTCCCGCCGCGCGGCCGAATTGACGTCGGAATAGAAGCTGATGGCGTTCAGCACACCCTCACTCTGCACGAACGCATCCTTGTAAAACACGGACGTACCCCAGTCAGGTCCGAAGCCCGCGAAAACACCCTGGATCTCGTACTTGAGCAAGGGGAAACAGCCGGAGCGAGGAATCTGCTTGCCCATCACGGCGACAATGCGCTCATCGAGCCGGAACGGTTCGAGCAACTCGCGCAGCCACTGGCGGGAGGCGGGGATGGCATCGTGGGTCAGGTATGCCACGAACTCGCCGGTCGCCAGCTGGGCGGCCAGGTTACGGGTCTTGCCGTGCCCGAACTCTGAGTTCGGGATCTCGTGCAGGCGCACCGAGGGGAATCGGCGCACGATGTGGAGGGTCGAATCCGTCGATCCTGAATCGATCACCAGCACCTCGACCGCTCCGTCGAGCTCCTGGCCCAGTACTTCGGTAAGGATGCGTTCGAGGTAGACCTCGCCGTTGTAAGTCAGGATCGCGACCGTCGCACGGATCGGGGTCGCAGAGGTCTGGTCAGTCATTCGGATGCTCTCGGATTTCTTCGTAGGTGAGCCTGACACCCTCGTCGAGCTCGGTCATGTCGGTGGTGCCGAACTCCAACCCGTAGCGCTCGGTGTCCAGCACCACCCGGTCCACGAATGTGGGCGGGGCGGGTCGTTCCTCGATGGCAAAGTCGATGCCAGTGACGCGGCGCAAGGAGTCGATAATGTCGGTCACCGAGTAGCCGATGCCACTGCCCAGATTGTAGAGATCAAATTCGGTGTCGACGCCTACCATCGGGGTCACCATCCGAACCAGGTCCTCGACGTAGACGTAGTCTCGCACCATCGACCCGTTGCCCAGCCGGATCACCGGTCGTCCCATGGAGATCTGTCGCAGAGCGATCGGAATCAGGCCCTGCTTCTTGTTGGGCTTCTGGCGCGTCCCGTAGGGGTTTGAAATGCGCAACGCGGTTGAATCGAGGCCGTGCTTGGTCTTGAAGTAATGCAGGTAGTGCTCAATCGACAACTTGCCGATCCCATACGGAGAAATCGGCAGCGCCCGGTCGATCTCGGAGTACTCCGCCTTGCCCTGCGGTCCATATATGGCACCGCCGGTCGAGGCGAAGTAGAACCGTTTGATCCCTGCGGTCGCGGCCGACTCGAGTAGCTCGACGGACTGGGCGACGTTGGTACGGATGTCCAGGGTCGGATCGCTTTCAGCGGTGGCCGGACTCGTGGTCGAGAGGAAGTGGAAGACGTAGTCCTGGCCGTCCACGGCACCTTCGAGATCGGAGCGGCTGAGGAACTCCCCCTGCAGGACCCGCACGCCGGGGGCATCGAACGTCGGGTTCTGAGAGCTGAACCGGTCGAAGGCGGTGACGTCATGCCCTGCGGCGGCGAGGGAATCGACCAGGTGGGAGCCGATGAAGCCGTTGGCGCCGATGACGACTGTCTTAGCCACGCATGGCCCCTTCGAACGCCGAGAGGAATTGCACGCCGGAATCCGACCAGTTGACGTGCGCGACCGACTCTGACATCGCGATCGATCGTTCGACCGCATCGGGATGGTCGAACACCTCGGCCATTTTGCGGGCAATGGCCAGCGGCGAGGCGGGCACGTACTCGATGAAGGGGTTGTCCGAGACCATCCGGTTGTTCGGCCCGTCGTTGACCACGGGAGTGACACCGCTCGACAACAGCTCTAGCGGCAGCAGGGACATATTCGAGAGCGACATCACCAGACCCGCGGCGCAGCGATTGTACACGGCGTTGAGTTCGGAGATGTCGAGGCTTGAGAGGTTGGTGTATTCGAACGGGATGTTCCAGTTAGAGACGTCCCAGCCGGCAAGGTTGATGCGCACATCGGGCTTGAGCTGGGCGAACTCCGCCAGGGCGAGCAGCCCGAATTCGAAGGCGCGGCGCGGGGTGACGGGCCGGGCGTAGAAGAAGACCTCGTTGCGCCGTTCCACATTCGTGACGCTGTAGTGGGTCTTGTCGACCGCGAAATCAAAGTGGTCCGTGGTCATGCCGTACTCGGTGGAGAGCTTGTGTGCCAGCCATCCGCCGGCGGTGATGCCGTGGAAGCCGAATTTGTAGGTGTTGCCAGCCAACAGGGATTCGGAGCCGAGAGGGTAGAAGCTCGACTCGTAGTCCTGCACGAAGTAGAACCGGCGGGCGTGAGACATGTCGAGGTACGCCGGGTAGGCGGTCTCCCAGCCCGTGGCGAAGATGGCCTGGGTGTTCTCGTCGACGCCCTGCTCGCGGTCGTACATCGTGATGCGGGCGGCCACTTCCGGGTACGCCGCGGCCGACTTCAACATCGCGCGAATGTCGGGGATGCTCACTTCGGCGGCGCTAGTCGTATAGAGATAAATCGAGCAGCGGTGCCCGGCTTTCTCGGCGATGTCGATGAACCGGAACAGGTTCTGATGCCCGCCACTTTCGAGGCCGGGAGGCGACATGATCCAGGCGATGTCGACTAGCCCTTCTGTGACCACCGTCGGGGAGACTCGCCAAGGCGGTGACTGGGTCCAGTCCAGCTCCGCCGCATCCCTGTTCGCGACGAGCATGACGGTCTCATGACGCGCGATCTTCGAGCTGGCCTTGGTCAGGCTGCGCACGATAAAAACGCGCGGACCCTCCGCACGCAGAACTCGCGCGGGCCGCAGGGCGATGTGCAGCGCCTTGCCTACAAAGACTTTGGGACCCTGTTCGCGGATAATGCGGAGGCTCCTGCGGAACACGGTCAAGAGATCCCCTTGTCGGTCGTCATCGGATCGGTGTCAGTAGTTATAGGCATGTCCGCCTCATTCTATCAACGGGCCCGGGACAAGCCTGATCCCGGCCGATCGCGACGGAGACCCGGGACAACATGGGCACTGAGTATGCTTGACTCTGATGTCTAGCCCTCTCCTTGAGACCACGATAGTGGTCACGGTTACCTACAATTCGAGCTCCCACCTGCCGAAATTCCTCGACTCGGTGCGGACCAGCGAAGATCACCAGCTCACCGTGGTCGTGGCCGACAACCACTCATCTGACCTCGAGGCCACCACGGAAATCGCCCGCCTGCAGGGCGCGCGGCTCTTAGCCCTCGACGAGAACCGGGGCTACGGCGGCGCCATCAATGCGGCGATCGCGTCCCTACCCCCGCACATCACCTCGATCCTGATCTCGAATCCGGACGTCGAGCTTGGCCAGGGCGCGATCAGCGCACTGATTCTTGAACTCGCCGCTGATCCCCTCGTCGGCTCGGTCGGTCCGAGGGTGCTCAATGCCGACGGCACCACCTACCCGTCCGGGCGGCAGCTGCCCTCTCTCCGAAACGGAGTGGGGCATGCGCTTTTCGCACGCGTCTGGCCCGCCAACCCGTGGAGCCGCTCTTACCGGGCTGAGAGCCAAGGCTCGGAGGTGCGCCGCCCGGTCGGATGGCTGTCCGGAGCCTGTCTCCTCGTGCGGCGCACCGCGTTCGAGGAACTCAACGGTTTCGACGAGGGTTTCTTCATGTACTTCGAAGACGTCGATCTCGGCTACCGGATGGGGAAGGCTGGGTGGAAGAACATCTACTCGCCTCAGGCATCGGTCGTGCACACCGGTGCGCACTCGACCAGTGCTGAGTCGGGCAAGATGGTGCTGGCCCACCACGACAGCGCGTATCGCTACCTCGAGAAGAAGTACTCGGCTCCTTATCTGGCTCCCGTACGCTGGGTGCTCAAGATCGGCCTGGCGGTGCGGGCCCGCCTGTTCACCCGCACCGGCCGACTCGGCTAGTTCAGTTGTTCGTGGCGATGAGCCCGGTCAGGTAGCGACCGTAGCCGCTCTTCTCAAGCGGCTCCGCCAGGGCTTCGAGTTCGGAATTGGAGATCCAGCCGGCGCGCCACGCGATCTCCTCGATGCAGCCGACCTTGAATCCTTGACGGTCTTCGATCACACGCACGTACTCGGATGCCTGCATCATCGACTCGAACGTCCCGGTATCGAGCCACGCCGTGCCGCGGTCGAGAACCTGCACGTGCAGGTTGCCCTGTTCGAGATAGCGCTCGTTGACGGTGCTGATCTCGAGTTCGCCGCGCGCGCTGGGCTCGATGGTCTTCGCGATCTCGACGACCGAATTGTCATAGAAGTAGAGGCCGGGCACCGCGTAGTTGCTCTTCGGCTTCGTCGGCTTCTCCTCGATCGACAGCGCGGTCATGCTGTCGTCGAACTCCACCACGCCATAGGCGGTGGGGTTGCTCACGTGGTAGGCAAAGATCCGTGCGCCCACCAGATCGGCGTTGCCGCGAAGGGCCGAACCCAGCCCGGCACCGTGGAAGATGTTGTCGCCGAGCACGAGAGCGACGCTCTGGTCCCCGATGAATTCCTCGCCGATGATGAACGCCTGGGCGAGCCCGTCCGGCGACGGCTGCGAGGCGTACTCGATCCTCAGGCCGAGGTGAGACCCGTCACCGAGCAGCGCCCGGAACTGGTCGTTGTACTCGGGCGTGGTGATGATCAGGATCTCGTTGATGTCCGCCATCATCAGCGTCGACAGGGGATAGTAAATCATCGGCTTGTCGTAGATGGGCATCAGCTGCTTGGAGATGCCCTTCGTGATCGGCCAAAGCCGAGAGCCCGAACCGCCGGCAAGGATGATTCCGCGCATTGTTACTTTCCTTCGTTCATGGAGGTGTAGAGGGCCCGGGCGTCGGCCCAGGTAGGCAGCAGGCCGCTGGCGGCGGCTTCGGTCAGGCTCGGGGCATCCGTATCCTTCGGGGACAGGAGCAGCTCGCCGGCCTCGGGCGGGAAGACCAGACCGATGTCCGTGTCGAGCGGGTTGATGCCGTGCTCGCGTCCCGGGTTGAAGGGCGCGGTGACGAGGTAGCTGACCGTGGCATTGTCGGTGAGTGCCACGAAGCAGTGGCCGAGGCCCTCGGCGATATAGATCGCGCGACGGTCGGTGTCGTCGAGCAGAACGCTGTCCCACTGGCCGAAGGTCGGCGAGCCGACCCGGATGTCGATCACGTAGTCGAGCACGGCACCATGCGTCGCCGTGACATACTTCGCCTGGCTCGGCGGGATGTCGGCGAAGTGGATACCGCGCACGGAACCACGCTTGGACACGGACGTGTTGGCCTGGGCGATGTCGAGGCGGTGCCCGATCGTCTCCTCGAGGCGGTCGAAGCGGTACCACTCGAGGAAAACCCCCCGGTCGTCGCCGAACTGCTTCGGAATGATTTCATAGGAATCGGGGATGGAGAGTTCGCGGATCTTCACCGGGGAAGTCTACCAAGCGCGTTCCAGTAGAATCGCGAGGGCACTTTCATCGAACGGAACGGTTACCTCCATATGAAGATCCTCGTCACCGGCGGAGCCGGTTTCATCGGCTCGAACTTTGTTCGGCGCACCCTCGAAGACGCCTACCCGGGCCTCGAAGGAGCCGAGGTCGTCGTGCTCGACGCCCTCACCTACTCGGGCAACCTCGAGAACCTGGCCCCCGTCGCCGGGTCCCCGCGTTACTCGTTCGTGCACGGCGACATCCGTGACGCCGCACTGCTCGACGAGCTCTTCCCTTCTCTCGACGCCGTGGTGCACTTCGCCGCCGAGTCCCACGTGGACCGCTCGGTGCGCGACGCCTCGATCTTCGTCGAGACGAACGTGCTCGGCACGCAGCAGCTGCTCGACGCGGCGCTCCGCCACAACCTGGCCCGGTTCGTGCACGTCTCCACCGACGAGGTCTACGGATCCATCGCCGAGGGATCGTGGAACGAGGAGCGCGCGCTCGAGCCGAACTCTCCCTACTCCGCATCGAAGGCCGGCAGCGACCTGCTCGCGCGCAGCTACCACCGCACGCACGGTCTGAATATCTCGATCACGCGCTGCTCGAACAACTACGGGCCGTACCACTTCCCGGAGAAGGTCATCCCGCTGTTCGTCACCAACCTGATCGACGGCTTGCACGTTCCCCTCTATGGCGAGGGAAACAACATCCGTGACTGGCTGCACGTGGACGACCACACCCGCGCCATCGCGATGGTGCTCTCACGCGGCCGCGCCGGTGAGATCTACAACATCGGCGGCGGCACCGAGCTGACCAACAAGGAGCTCACGCAGATGCTGCTCGACTCCGCCGGCAAGGACTGGTCCTACGTCGACCGCGTCGCCGACCGCCTCGGCCACGACCTGCGCTACTCCGTGGATATCTCGAAGATCCAGGCCGAACTCGGCTACGCGCCCCTGGTTCCGTTCGAGCAGGGGCTCGCGGACGTCGTGCAGTGGTACCGCGACAACCGCACCTGGTGGGAGCCGCTCAAGGCCCGTGCGGCATTGAGCTGATGACCCGCTATCTGATCACCGGCGCGGCCGGGATGCTCGGACGCGACCTACAGGCCGCGCTCGCCGGCCGCGACGTCACAGCGTTCGACCGCACCGAGCTGGACATCACCGACCGGGCCGCTGTTCTGGCTCAGGTCGTCGGCTACGACGTCATCATCAACGCCGCCGCATACACGCAGGTGGACGACGCCGAGACGAATGAGGATGCCGCGTACGCGATCAACGCGACCGGCCCCCACAACCTGGCGCTGGCCGCATCCGCCACCGGGGCGAAGCTCGTGCAGATCTCCACCGACTACGTGTTCGACGGCAGCGCCACCGCACCCTACGCGGAGGACACCGAGATCGACCCGATCTCCGCCTACGGCCGCACCAAGGCCGCCGGCGAGGCGTTCGTAATGCAGGAACACCCGGCGGGCAGCTACATCGTGCGCACGGCCTGGCTCTACGGCCAACACGGCCCGAACTTCCCCAAGACCATGCTGAAGCTGGCTGCAGCCCGCGACACCCTCAGCGTCGTCGACGACCAGGTCGGTCAGCCGACCTGGACCGCCGACCTGGCCGCGCAGATCGTCACCCTGCTCGATTCCGACGCGCCCGCCGGCATCTACCACGGGACCAGCTCCGGCGTGACGAGCTGGTTCGGCTTCGCCCAGGCCGTCTTCGCCACGGCCGGCCTTGACCCTGAACGGGTCACTCCGACCGACAGTTCGCAGTTCGTGCGCCCGGCCCCCCGTCCCACGTATTCGGTGCTCGGCCACGATGCCTGGGCTGCCGCCGGGCTGTCCCCCATTCGCGACTGGCGCGAGGCTCTGGCCGCGGCGGCCGAGCAGGGGATCTTCGCGGACCGATGACCACACTGAGAGTCGTCCTGGACCAGATGATTGCACCGGTCCCGGGCGGCATCGGGCGTTACACCGAAGAACTGACCCGGGCCCTGATCGCGGCGGCGCCGGTCGGTTGCGACCTCGAAGGAATCGTGTCGTCGGCGTCGGCCGAGCACTACGCCAGGGTCGAGGCGTCCCTGCCGGGTCTGGCCAGTCTGCACAAGACCACGTTGCCGCGGCGCGAGCTCACGGCGGCCTGGCAACTGGGCATCGCCAACAGTTCCGGGTCGGGCATGATCCATGCCCCCTCCCTGCTGGCGCCCCTGCGCAAGCACAGCATCGTCAACGACGGCACCCAGGTGACCGTCACCATTCACGACGTGCTGGCCTGGACGCATCCGGAGGCGCTCACTCCGGCGACCGTCGCCTGGACGAAGGTCATGGTCAAACGCGCCCGCAAACACGCGGATGCGATCGTGGTGCCCAGCCACGCCGTGGCCCACCAGCTCGCGGACATCGTCGACCTCGGCGACCGCGTACGGGTGATCGGCGGCGGAATCGGCAGCGGCCTCCGCCTTCCGTCTAACTCCTCCGCGACGGAGATCATCGCGGAACGCCTGGCGTTGCCGAACGAGTACATCGTCACCGTCGGCACGCTCGAGCCGCGGAAGGCCATCACGGCGCTGATCACGGCCCTGGGCCTGCCGGGAGCGCCGGATCTCCCGCTGATCGTTCTGGGACCGGCCGCCTGGGGTGAGCTCGACATGGCATCCGTCGCGGACGAGGCCGGCCTCCCGTGGGGCCGGGTGCGCGCCCTGAACGGGCTGACCGACGAAGAGTTGGCCGTGGTCATCTCCCGGGCGGCCGTGTTCGTCTACCCCAGCCGGGAAGAAGGCTTCGCCGGGCCGATGATCCAGGCGTTCCACCTGGGCACCCCGGTCGTGCATTCGGACGCCCCGGCCCTGGTCGAGGCCGCCGGCGACGCGGGGCTGGTCGTCGAGCGTGAGAAGGCCTCCGGGTACCCCGAACGACTGGCTGCGGCCGTCACCCAGGTGCTGAGCGACACCAATCTTGCAAACCGGCTGCGCATCTTCGGTACCGATCGAGCCCAGGCCTTCACCTGGCGCGATTCCGCCGAGCGCATCTGGTTGCTGCACGCGGACCTGTAACAGCACCACCGATTCCGGGGCCGTTCGACCGACCCCGGACCCAACCGACCCTACGGGACCGGTTCCGCCGTGGGCGGCGGAACCAGGGCGGCTTCGATCAGGCTGCGGATGACGTCATAGTCGGGATCCTCCGGGTCGATGTCGTTTTCCGGCACCAACTCGACGGACTGGATCGGCAGCGCCTTCGTCTTCGACGCCAGGTGCGTGAAATAGCCGAGCATGCTCTGAGGGATGTCGGTCTTCACGACCTGGCTGCCGGCCGATGCAACCGCCTGGAACTTCGTCAGCACGTTGGCGGGGCTCGCCTGCTGCAGGATCGCCTCCTGCACCTGCCGCTGCCGCACCATCCGGTCGTAGTCGCTCGTGTCATGGCGTGAGCGGGCATACCAGAGCGCGTGGTAGCCGTCCATATGCTGCATGCCGGGCTCGAACCAGAAGGCAACCTCGGTGAAGGTCTCGTCGGTGTGCACCGGGACACGGTGGTCGACGTTGATGTCGACTCCGCCGAGCGCGTCGACGAGGTCGGAGAATCCCTGCATGTCGATCAATACGTAGTACTGGATTGTCAGCCCGGTCACGCCCTGGGCCGCGTCGCGCATGCCTTCGATGCCGGGTTCGCTGCCGCTGTCGACAGCATCCGGGTACATCTCCGGGCTCTTCACCTCCACCTCGGTGTAGATCGAGTTCAGCATGCACGCGGAGACCTCACAACCGTCGATCGACCCGTACCCTTCCGGGTACAGGTCGGCGAGTGGCCCCGCAGAGAACGGCACGTCCTCCAGGTTGCGCGGCAAGCCGATCATGCTGGCCTGGCCGGTCTCCGCATCGATGCTGACCACGGAGATGCTGTCGGGGCGTAGACCCTCACGGTCGGGGCCGGCGTCGCCGCCGAGCAGCAGGATGTTGTAGCGGCCGTCGGCGGGCGGCTCCGTCGGGCCTGCCACGAAGACCGACGAGAGGAACCCGCTGGCCGTCGTGGCCACGTAGGCGCCGTACCCGGCCGTGCCGACCACGCCCACCATCAGTACCGTCGCGAGCCCGGCGATGATCGGGCGGGCCTTGGGGGTGGCGCGCACGAGCCGCACGAGACGCAGGGTGTCCAGGGACAGGATCAGCCAGACCACACCGTAGAAGGCCAGCAGCAGGGCGGCCGCCCACAGGCCGATCGAGTTGGTGAACACGGTCAGAGCGACGGCAGGCCAGAGAGTGTAGACGACCCCCACGACCACCGCGAGGGCGAGCAGCGTGAGCGTCATGCCGAGGCCGAACCGGCCGAGCCGACGGTTGCCGGCCAGCACCTGCGCGGAGCCGGGCAGCACGCTGTTGAGCACGACGAGCCACCAGGCCCGTTTGGTCATGATCGGGGCGGACCCGAGATCCGGATGCCGGATCGGCGTGCGTGCACTGATCATAGTTTTGCTTGGAGGTCCATGTTCTTCTGCTCGACTTGTGCGGCGAGCATCTCCCGATAGCCGAGCAGCTTGACCCGCAGGGAGTCGTCGGCGATGGCAAGGACCTTGACGGCGATCAGGCCCGCGTTGCGTGCTCCGCCGATGGAGACGGTGGCCACGGGCACCCCGGCCGGCATCTGCACGATCGACAGGAGCGAGTCCAGGCCGTCGAGCCGACCCAGCGGAACGGGCACGCCCACCACCGGCAGGGTGGTCACGGCCGCGAGCATGCCGGGCAGGTGAGCGGCGCCGCCGGCGCCGGCGATGATCACCCGGATGCCGCGCGCATGGGCGCTCTGGCCGTACGCGATCATCTTCTCCGGGGTGCGGTGCGCGGAAACGACCTGCACCTCGAAGGGAACGTCGAAGTCGCGCAGGAGTTGCGCCGCGTCGCTCATCACCGGCCAGTCGGAATCGGAGCCCATCACGACGCCCACAAGCGGCGTCAGGGCGGTCTCGCGCGGAGCGGTCTCGAGCACAGGGTTGTCTGTCACGCAGTCGATCCTATTTGGTCAGTCCTGAAAAACTGCCGCTGCGGCCCGCGCCTGGTACGCGACGAGGTCCAAATCATCCCCGCCGACGGTCACATGGCCAACCTTGCGCCCCGGCCGGGGATCCTTGCCGTAGATGTGCACCTTGGCAGCCGGGTGGGCCTCGAACACGGCCGGGAAGCGCGCAGACAGGGTCCCCGACGCCGGTCCGCCGAGGATGTTGACCATGACCGTCCACGGGTCCCTGACGTCGGTCGCCCCGAGGGGAAGGTCGAGCACGGCGCGCAGGTGCTGCTCGAACTGGCTCGTCGTCGACCCCTCGATCGACCAGTGGCCGCTGTTGTGTGGGCGCATCGCCAACTCGTTGACCAGGATGCGTTCATCCGTCGTCTCGAACAGTTCGACGGCCAGCATGCCAGTGGCGCCGATGCCCTCGGCGATGCGCACGGCGATGTCGGCGGCGGCCCGGGCCAGCCTGCCCTCGGACTGGGGTGCGGGCGCGATGACCTCGGCGCAGACGCCGCCCTGCTGTACGGTCTCCACCACGGGCCAGAGTGCGATCTGGCCCGACGGTCGTCGCGCGACCAACTGTGCGAGTTCGCGACGGAACTCGACCAGCTCCTCCACCAGGAGGGCGCCGTCGTTGCCGTCTTCGGCGAGCGCGGCGAACCAGTCGTCGGCCTCGTGCTCGTGGGTGACCAGCCGAACGCCCTTGCCGTCGTAGCCGCCGCGGGCAGTCTTGACGACCGCGCGACCGTTGTGGGCGGCCAGGAACATACCCAGCTCGGCGGCGTTCTCGACCCGCGCCCAGTCGGGCACGGGCAGGCCCAGCTCGCTCAGGCGCTGACGCATCAGCAGCTTGTCCTGGGCGTAGAGCAGCGCGTCGGGGCCCGGGTGCACGGCCACGCCCCTGGCCACGAGCTCGCGCAGGATCCCCTGCGGCACGTGCTCGTGGTCGAACGTAACGACGTCGACGGTGTCGGCGAAGGCCAGCACCACGTCTCGGTCGCGGTAGTCGCCCACCTGCACCGCGGCCAGGTCGGCCGACATGCCCTCGTTCTCGGCCAGAACCCGGATCCGGATGCCCAGGTTGACAGCCGCCGGAATCATCATCCTGGCCAACTGGCCGCCGCCGATAACGCCCACAGTCGTGTTCATCGCTCCACCAATTCCTTGGTACCGGTCATTCTCCGGTACGGGTTCTCTCAGGCTGCAGGCTGGACCTCGCCATAGACTCAGGCTCTCGACCTCTATCTTTGCCCATCATCCGGAGGGATGCATGCCGAGTACACAGCGCCGATCAGCACGGCTTCTGGCTTTCGCCCACCAACTCGGCAAGTTCGGGGCTGTCGGCCTCGTCGGCTTCGTCGTGGACTTCACGGTCTTCAACCTGCTGCGCACCACGGTTTTCGACCCCACCGTGGTGGAGTCCGGACCGATCTACGCCAAAGTCGTGTCGACCACGCTGGCCATCATCGTGAACTGGATCGGCAACCGCTTGTGGACCTTCGGGGCCAACCGGCAGTCGCGCACGCTGCGCGAGGCGGCCGAGTTCTTCGCGGTCAGTCTCGTCGGGATGGCCATCGGCCTCGCCTGCCTCTGGGTCAGCCGCTACGGGCTCGGCTATACCAGCCTGCTCGCCGACAACATCTCGTCGAACGTGATCGGGCTGGGCCTGGGCTCGGCCTTCCGTTTCGTGCTCTACCGGCACTGGGTTTTCTCCCCGCGGCGCACGGCGAGGGCCGCGTCGGAGCGGGCGCTGGTTGCCTAGCGGGAGCCCCAGTGCGCGGTCTCGTCGGCGAGTGCTGACTGTTCCTGGCGGCGCAAGCCCATCAAGGTATGCGAGGACTCCATCAGGTCGTGCAACACCTGTTGCACCAGGGCGGCGTTAGGCACGTCTTTCAAGACGAGCGGATGCTCCAGCCCGGCGTTGATCAGAACGTCACCCGAGTGGGCCAGCGACTGCAGCCAGTTCTGGCGAACCGTCACGTCGTAGCCGCGGCTGTGCAGCAATTCCTGGCGGGTGCGCACGAAGAATCCGTGGCGGAAGATGATGCGCCGGGTGGTGATCGTGTAGCGGTTGTTCAGCCACGACGCCAGCGGCAGCAGCCAGAGCAGCAGCACGAGGGCGGCCGCGGCTGCCAGCAGTGCGATATTCTGCCACGGCTCCGGCAGGGAACCGTAGAAGTACCCGGTCGCCGCGGAAATGGCCAGCAGCGCCAGGGTGGGCCAGAACAGAACTCGGGCGTGCGGCCGGAGCCCGGCCACGACCGACTCGGCCGGGGGAAGCGCCTCGGCCGCCACGAAGCCCGCTGTCTTTGTCATAACCTATTAATACCGCAGGTGGGTGACATCCCCGGCGGCGACAGCCTGCAGTTCACCGTTCGCCTGGTCCTCGACGATGAGCCGGCCGCTTCGGTCGAGAGCAATCGCGGTACCGACCAGGTCGGTGCTACCGGGAAGTTCCACCCGCACGACCCCACCGAGTGTGCCGCACACTTCGGTCACCGCGTGCAGCAGCCCGCTTTGGACCGGGTCGCCCTCCGCGTCGAGGAATGCCCGGGTGAGCTGCCGCAGTTCGGTGAGGTAGCGGGCGAGCACGGCATCCGGGTCGGGGGCCGAACCGGTCACCAGCAGCAGCGACGTCGAGGTGAGCGTGGGCAGGTCGTGCTCGTCGAGGGACACGTTCAGGCCGGCGCCAATAACCAGCCCCTGCGCGTCGGGCAGCAGCTCCGAGAGGATGCCCGACACCTTGTAGCCGTCGATCAGCACGTCGTTGGGCCATTTCAGGGTGACCTCGTGCCGGGGCGCCTCCTCGCCGGCATCGTCCACCCGGGCTGCCAGGCTCGCCTCGACGACCGCGCGCACGGCCCGGGTCATCGCGACTCCAGCGAGCAGGGGAAACCAGCCGAAATGGTCGATCGGGAGCGGGGCGGCCGAGGCCCTCGGGCGGAGTAGCACCGAGATGGCCAGCGACTTTCCGGTGGGGGCGAGCCAGGTGCGACCCAATCGGCCGCGACCGCGAGTCTGGGTGTCGGTGACGACCGTCGACAGGTCGGGCCAGGCTGCGGCATCCTCGCCCGCAGCGTGGGCGACGAGCACGTCGTTCGTCGACCCGGTCTCGGGCAGGTACTCGAAACGCGGCACGACCTCGCGGCTGAGCGGAAACTCCATCTGGTTCTCTCTCCCTGTGGCTAACTCCTGTAATTCTGGCGAATACGGGCGCAAATGGCACAATTTCCGGCCCGAATCCGCCAATCCTCAGGAGTTGGCCACAGGAACGCAGACGCACCCGACCAGCAAACCGGCCGGTTTTTGTAGACAATCGTCAACGATCGGGAGCAGGGGCTGGCCGGTAGAGTGAACCGCGTGACTGAGAACTCGCCCCTTGCGGGCCCCGACCTGTACACGACGGCTGGAAAGCTCGCCGACCTCAAGCTGCGCTATCACGAAGCCGTGACCGCCAGCGGCGAGGCCGCGATCGAGAAACAGCACGCCAAAGGCAAGATGACCGCGCGGGAGCGCATCGACCTGCTGCTCGACCAGGGCTCCTTCGTCGAGATCGACGAGTTCGTGCGACACCGCACGCACGCATTCGGCATGGAGAAGAAGCGGCCCTACGGCGACGCGGTCGTCACGGGCACCGGCACCATCCACGGCCGCCAGGTCTGCGTCTACTCGCAGGACTTCACCATCTTCGGCGGCTCGCTCGGCGAGGTTGCCGGCGAGAAGATCATCAAGGTGATGGATCTCGCCCTCAAGACCGGTGTGCCCATCATCGGCATCCTCGACTCCGGCGGAGCGCGCATCCAGGAGGGCGTCGTCGCCCTCGGCAAGTACGGCGAGATCTTTCGCCGGAACACGGCCGCGTCCGGCGTCATCCCGCAGATCTCGATCATCTGCGGCCCCGCCGCCGGCGGCGCCGTCTACTCCCCTGCCCTGACCGACTTCGTGATCATGGTCGACAAGACCAGCCAGATGTTCGTAACCGGCCCCGACGTGATCAAGACCGTCACCGGTGAAGACGTCGGCATGGAAGAGCTCGGCGGCGCGCTCACGCACAACACGATCTCCGGTGTGGCGCACTACCTGGCCAGCGACGAGCCCGACGCCCTCGACTACGCCCGCACCCTGCTCAGCTTCCTGCCGGACAACAACCTGGCCGACCTGCCCGTCTTCGACAGCGACATCGAGCTCGAGACGACGGATGGCGACCGGGGCCTGAACACGATCATCCCCGATTCCGCGCACCAGCCTTACGACGTGAAGACCGTGATCGAGCACATCGTCGACCACGGCGACTTCCTCGAGACGCAGCCGTTGTTCGCCCCGAACATCGTCGTCGGCTTCGCCCGCGTCGAGGGACGCTCGATCGGCATCGTCGCCAACCAGCCCAACGCCATGGCCGGCACGCTCAACATTCCGGCCGGCGAGAAGGCCGCCCGGTTCGTGCGTTTCTGCGACGCGTTCTCGATTCCGATCCTCACCCTGGTCGACGTGCCGGGCTTCCTTCCCGGCACCGACCAGGAGTGGACCGGAATCATCCGCCGCGGCGCCAAGCTGCTCTACGCCTACGCGGAGGCGACCGTGCCTCTGGTCACCGTCATCCTGCGCAAGGCCTACGGCGGCGCGTACATCGTGATGGGCTCCAAGCAGCTCGGCGCGGACATCAACCTGGCCTGGCCGACCGCGGAGATCGCCGTGATGGGCGGCCAAGGCGCCGTGAACATCCTGTACCGTGCCGAGATCAAGAAGGCCGAAGCAGCCGAGGAGGATGTTGCCGCCGTGCGCACCCGGCTGGCCAACGAGTACACCTACAACGTGGCGAGTCCCTTCCTGGCGGCCGAGCGCGGCGAACTGGACGGCATCATCGAGCCGGCCACGACCCGCGTCGCGGTGACCAAGGCCCTGCGCGCCCTGCGCACCAAGCGAGCGAGTCTGCCGCCCAAGAAGCACGGAAACATTCCGCTGTAGGCGGGTGCTATGACCGATTCATCGAATGTTGCGAATGACCCGAGCTCCCCGAGCTCTTCGAGCTCAACCGAGGAGACCGAGGAGACCGAGGAGACCGAGGTTCCCCCGGTGCCCGGGCTGCGTTTCCTGACCCGCGGCGTCTCCCCCACAGAGGCGGCCGCCGTGTCGGCCGTTCTGCACGGCCTCGTGCGCGAGGAGAGCGACAACCTGCGCCAAGCGCCCGTGCGCGGCCAGAGCGCCTGGCAACGCAGCCAGCGCAGTGTCCGGGTGGCTCTGACCCCCGGCGCAGGCCGCTGGCGCGGATTCTCGGCCTGACCCTTCGGTTCCCAACCGTCGGGGGCTCCCGGTCCCCCTAAATGCCGACTTTTTTTACCGAACCGGTTAGACCAGTGTTGTTATTGCTCGGTGATGCTCTCTAGAGTTCACAACTAAAGCCCGTCGACTAGGGTAAGCAGTCGGGTTTTGGGGGCGCGTCAGGGTGACATTCGGGTTGTCGCCCTGGCACGAAAGTCGAAAGGGATCAACCACGGTTGGTCCCTTTCGCATTTGCCGGCGTGACCCCGGCGTGGCCATGGCGTTGCCCGGGTGTAACCTCGCGGGCCGACCAGCTAGCCCGGGCTGGAGGACGTCAGGACCGGGTCGCGCGGGATCTCCAGCCACAGGTGCACCTCAGGCTCCGGTGACTCCTGGCCGAGGGCGCTCAGCTTCGCGTCTGCGCTGCTGAGACCCACCACGGTGACCGCGGTCGCGGACCCGTCGCCGGCGGTCCGGGCGATGATCGTGTCCGCCAGGGTGGAGTCGATCGCGGCCGCCAGAGTGTTGAGCACCGATTCCAGCTCCGCGCCGCGGATGTCGTCGATACTGCCCTCGTCGAGCAGGGTGACGATGGCGCCGCGGCGACGGGCGGCCATGACCGCGTCACGCACGGCGTCATTGAGCAGCTTCCGTCCGCGGATCTCGTCCCGCACTGCCGCCTCCAGGTAGCGGGACTCCTGACGCTGCTCGTCGTTCAGCATCCCGCCCTGGTCGATGATCCGGCGCAGCATCGGGGCCGCGAGCCGGATGGTCTGGGCGAGCCGCACCTGGCGCTCGTAGAGGTGCGCGTCCTGGGCGGCCTGCCACTCGGTGGCCTCCTGCTCGGCCAGGGCGTACTGCCGGGCGTCGCGACCCGCCTTGGCCAGCGCCCGCACCAGGATGACCGCGACCGCGACCCAGACCACACTGCCGATGACGCCCATGGAGCCCAGGGCCGCCGGGCCAGCCCAGAAAATCGTGTGCACGACCAGCGCCGCGGCGCCGACCCAGGCCAGGCCCGAGCGCCGGCGGGTGGCGGTAATGGTCATCAGGGTGCCCACGGCCGCGACATACCAGGTGGCGTAGCCGTTGTCGACGGAGCCGTCGAGCTGGCTCCCCACGAGCAGCGGCAGCATCGCACAGACAGCGACGTTGAAGAACGCCAGCCACACCGGCATCCGCATCGGGCTGGTCGGCCAGAGGCTGAGCACGGTCGCCACACCGTAGACGAGCAGCGCCAGGATCGTCGGCACCGGGCTGCGCGGCTGGCCCAGCGAGTAGAAGCCGAGCACGACGTGGTAGGCGGAGAACATTGCGGCCAGGGAGAGCACGAGTCCGCGCGGAACGGTGATCACTCGGGACCTCCTTCCGGGGCCGGCGGCCATTCGATGGTGATCGTCGTTCCGCGGCCCATCCCGGCGCGTACGCGCACGGATCCGCCGGCGCTGGCCACCCGGTCCTGGATCGAGATGCGCAGTCCGAGCCGTTCCGCCGGCACAAGCTGGGGGTCGAAGCCCACGCCGGTGTCGGCGATCGTGATCGTGCAGCCCCCGCGAGCGTTCCCGCTCATCGTGAGGGCACGGTCGGGCTCGAAGCTCGGCGTGCCGGCATGCTGGGCGCTGTTCACCATGGCTTGCACGCTCGCGGCGAGGATCGCCTCGCTCGCGTGGACCGGGAGGCGCAACCCGTCGATCTCGCACTCGTCGACGGTGAACGGCACCGGCAGCCGGTCGGCGGCGGCCCGGATCTGCGCGCTGAGCTCGCTGAAGGCAACCGTACTGTCGTCACCGGCAGGCACGATGGCGGCGTCGTTGAGCCGGGTGAGGGCATCAGAGGCCATGCCGGCGGCCAGCTCGGCCGCCTTCGGGCTGCCGGCCGCGGCCGCGGCGAGGAACGTGGCCAGCACGCTGTCGTGCACGATCGAGTCGACCTGCACGCGCTCGACCTCCGTCGCGTGCTGCCTCACGGCGTTCCCATACTGGTGCAGCGCGTTGGTCTGCGCGTTGTCGACCGCGAGGGCCGTCTGCCGCAGCATGAAGATGATGATCAGGATGACCTGGCCGAGGATTATCGCGTAGACCGTGTCCAGGGACGACAGTAGAACATCGGCGTTACCGCCGGACGGTGTCGACCGCACCACGCCGTAGACGATCGGCACGACCACCGTGTAGATGACGGCCGAGAACACCGGGAAGGCCAGAGCGGCGCAGGCCGTTGCGATGGTGCATATGTACCAGAGCCACGGTTTGCCGTCGAGCACGGCCGCGGGGTCACGCATCAGCATGGGCCAGGCCAGCAGCGCCGCCAGATAGAGCATCGCCACGGTTCCGGCGGATGCCCGCACCCCGACCTTGGTCACGGCGGCCACCACGACCGCCGCCAGCGACAGACCGAGCAGCAGCGGCGCGAGCAGACCCATCACCGGCACCCGCACCGGGGCCTGCGCGAGCATGATCGGCATCGCCTGGAGGGCGAAGACCACGCCGACGCCGGCGACGGAACGCGAGGCCACGACTTCGATCCGGGTGCGGCTGATCGGGTTGCGCGGCTGTTTGGGCCCCACGATCGGGTCGGAATCGAGCAGCTCGGCGTCCGAGTGCGCCGCGGTGGAGCCCAGAGGGCCGGAGCCCGCTGGCTTACCCGCGGGCATCTCCGCCATCCGGGTCGAGGCCCGGAAGGATTCCGTCTTCGACGGCGCGCCGGAGCAGGTCCACTTTGGTGGGTGCCGGACGGCCGACCTCCACGTATTTCACCCGGATCCGGTCGAGGTACTCACGGGCGGTCGAGTGAGCGATGCCAAGCTGCATCGCCACCATTTTCAGCGGGAGCCCCGACGCATAGAGGTGCAGCACGTCACGTTCGCGCCGCCCGAGCTGGGCCTTGGCGAAGTCGCGGTCGGCGTCGATGGCCGTGGCCCACTCGAGGTTGTTGAGAACGTCACCGCGGGCCACGGATGCGACGGCCGCCATGACCGTGGTGGTGGGGGACGATTTGGGGATGACGCCGGCCGCGCCCGCGGCAAGCGCCTCGCGCACCAGGGCGACCCGATCGGCGATGCTGTGCACGAGGACCGACGCGCCCGTGCTCTGGGCACGGTGCACATTGTCGGTGACGCGGGATCCATCGCCCAGCGACAGATCCAACACGATGACGTCCACGGCGCGGCCGTCGATGCCGTCCACGAGTTCCTGCACGGTGGGCGCGGTGAAAACGACCTCGTAGCCGACGTTCTCACAGGCCGCCTTGATGCCCAGGCGCACCGACTCGTGATCGTCGGCGATGCCCACCCGCACGGGATGGCCGAGTTCGAGGGCGCCGGGAATTCCCGGGGCCGAGGGGAGAGGTGTTGCTGGCTGGTTCACGGTTCCTACGTCCTCACGTTGTCGTACAGGTCAACGATAGCTACCGGGACAGGAGCGCGACGGCTTCGACATGGTGGGTATTGGGGAACAGGTCGAAGGCACGCAGCCGGCGCAGGGTGTACCCGTGTCCGGCGAGGAGGGCGATGTCGCGGGCCAGGGCGACGGGGTCACAGGCCACGTAGACGATCTGGGCCGGTTCCACGGCGCCGAGCAGGTCGATGACCTCCTTGCCGGCACCGGAGCGTGGCGGGTCGAGAATCACCGTGGCGGCCGACTGGCGAGCCTTCTCGGCGGCGCTCGAATCGCGCACGAGCGCGTTCAGGAACCGGTCGACGCGGGAGGTCTGCACGCTGGCCCCCACCCATTCGGCGAGGTTCTCGGCCGCGAAGTCCGTGGCCTGCGGGTCACTCTCGACGCTGGTCATGCGCACCGTGCTGCCGAACCGGTCGCCCACGGCGGCGGCGAGCAGGCCGACCCCGCCGTAGAGGTCCAGGTTCGCGGCCCGGGGGTCGAAGGCGTCCGCGTCGATGGTGTCCTGCACCGCGCGGTAGAGGGTTTCGGCGGCGCTGGTGTGCACCTGCCAGAACCCAGCGGCGTCGAGGCGGAACTCACGCTCGCCCACTACCTCGCGGATCAACGTTTTCGGGGTGTGCCGGCGTCGGCCCTTGTCGTCCTGCTCCGCCACCAGGATCTGCACGGAGCCCAGGCTCGGGGCGACGATGTCGACGGATGCGGCGCCGGGGAACATTTTGTCCAGCGGCGCGGCCGCCTCGAGCAGGCGGTCGGCCAGCGGCAGGTCACCGACCGGGATCACCCGGTGCGAGCGGGCGGCATAGGGGCCGACAGAGCCGTCCTCGTCCACGTGCAGGCGCACGCGGGTGCGCCAGCCGGTGCCGTCGGCGGCGTCGCCGGGCGAGGCGTTGGGGCCGACCGGGACCGGCTCGACCGTGACCTCGGACTCGATGCCGGCCATCCGTTTCAAGGCGTCGGCCAAAACCTGGCGCTTCAGCTCGCGCTGGAAACCGAGCTCGATGTGGCCGAACTCGGCGCCGCCGGCGCGGTCGACGGGGTCGCGGTCGAGGGCGGCGGCGGCCCAGATGTGCGGCTGACGCTCCGGTGCCGGGGTGAGCACTTCGACGGTCTCCGCCCGCCAGAAGCTTTTGTGGCTGGCCGAGGTCAGCCGGGCGCGCACGCGCTCCCCCGGCAGTGTGTCACTCACGAAGACCACGCGGCCCTCATTTCTCGCGATGAAGATGCCGCCGTGGGCTACGTTGGTGACGTCGAGTTCGAGTTCCGCGCCCACTTCTGCGGAGTGCCCGTTCGAATCTGCCTGAATGTCATTGCTGGTGCCCATCCTTCGATGATCCCACACCGCTTGCACCCCCACCGAAGGAAACCCATGCGCTTGTACCTGGCGTCCACGTCTCCGGCCCGGCTGATGCTGCTTCGCACCGCGGGGATCGAACCCGTCACGGTCGCGCCCGACGTCGACGAGGACCTGGTCGCCGCCGACGCGGCCCGGTTGGGCGGTGGACCACTGACTCCCCACCGGGTCGTGGAGTTGCTGGCGCGGGCCAAGGCGGAGGCCGTGTCCCGCGTGTTGACCGACAGCGGCGACATCACCGACGGCCTCGTGCTCGGCGGCGACTCGGTCTTCGTGATCGACGACGTCATCTACGGCAAGCCGCACACCGCCGCGAAGGCGCGCGAACGCTGGCACCTGCAGCGCGGCCGTACCGGGCAGCTGTATTCGGGCCATTGGCTGATCGACCACTCGGCCGGCGTGGCCGGGCGCGGTGTCGGCGCCGTCGCCGTCGCCGACGTCACCTTCGCCGACGACATCGGGGATGCGGAGCTGGACGCCTATATTGCCACCGGCGAGCCTCTGCTCGTGGCCGGGGCCTTCACCATCGACAGCCTCGGGGCGCCGTTCATCACCCACATCAGCGGGGATCCGTCCACCGTCGTCGGGCTCTCGCTGCCGACGCTACGCCGGCTGGTGACCGGTCTCGGACACGCGTGGCCGAGCCTGTGGAACCGCACCGACGACTGACAGATTGCCGGCTTTCGAGGCTGTTTGTAGGCATCCGCACCTTTCTCCGGCCTCTTTTTGTGGGAGAGAACCAAAAACCCGGTCGCTCTGCCCCATAAGCTAGGGCACTGTGCCCCCAATAACGAAGGTCCTCATCGCAAACCGGGGCGAAATCGCCGTCCGGGTGATCCGAGCCGCAAAAGACAGCGGCATTGCCTCGGTTGCCGTCTACGCTGACCAGGATCGCGACTCGATGCATTCGCATCTGGCCGACGAGGCCTACGGTCTCGACGGAACCACGAGCGCCGACACCTACCTCGTCATCGAGAAGCTACTCTCTGTCGCCCGACGGTCCGGCGCCGATGCCGTGCACCCCGGCTACGGGTTCCTCGCCGAGAACGCCGACTTCGCCCGCGCCGTGATCGGGGCCGGCCTGATTTGGATCGGCCCCTCCCCCGACGCCATTGAGAAGCTCGGCGACAAGGTCTCCGCACGGCACGTCGCCGAGAAGGTGCATGCGCCGATGGCGCCCGGCACCCTCAACCCGGTGGCGGATGCCGCGGAGGTGCTCGATTTCGTCGACCTCCACGGCCTGCCGGTCGCGATCAAGGCGGCCTTCGGCGGCGGCGGCCGCGGCCTCAAGGTCGCCCGCACCCGCGAGGAGGTGCCCGAGCTCTTCGACTCCGCCACCCGCGAGGCCATTGCCGCGTTCGGCCGTGGCGAATGCTTCGTCGAAAAGTACCTGGACAAGCCGCGCCACGTCGAGACCCAGTGCCTCGCCGACGCATCCGGCACGGTCGTCGTCGTCTCCACCCGCGACTGTTCCCTGCAGCGCCGCCACCAGAAGCTGGTCGAGGAAGCCCCCGCGCCGTTCCTGACCGACGCGCAGCGTAACGAGATGTATCGCGCGTCCAAGGCGATCCTCGCCGAGGTCGGCTACGTGGGCGCCGGCACCTGCGAGTTCCTGATCGGCCAGGACGGCACCGTCTCGTTCCTGGAGGTCAACACCCGGCTGCAGGTCGAGCATCCCGTGTCCGAGGAAGTGACCGGAATCGATCTGGTGCGCGAGCAGTTCCGCCTGGCCGAGGGCGGTCGTCTCGACTACCCCGACCCGGAGCCGATCGGACACTCCTTCGAGTTCCGCATCAACGGCGAGGATGCCGGCCGCGGCTTCATGCCGGCCCCCGGCCCGGTGCACGTCTTCAAGCCCTCCGGGGGTCCCGGGGTGCGCGTGGACAGCGGCGTCACCGCCGGCGACGTCATCTCGGGTTCGTTCGACTCTCTTCTCGCCAAGCTCATCGTCACCGGCGCCACCCGCGAGGAAGCGCTCGAGCGTTCCCGCCGGGCCCTGGACGAGTTCGAGGTCGCGGGCCTCCCCACGGTGCTGCCGTTCCACCGCCGGATCGTGCGCGACCCCGCGTTCGCTCCCGCCAACGGTGCGCCGTTCTCGATCTTCACCCGGTGGATCGAGACCGAGTTCGTCAACGACATCGAGCCGTGGAACGGCTCGCCGGAAGTGCTGACCGGCCCCGCTAAGCGCCACAACGTCGTCGTCGAGGTGGAGGGGCGACGGATCGAGGTCAGTCTGCCGGTGCGCCTGCTGCCCGGCTCCGCCTCCGAGAACACGGTCGGCCCGGCACCCCGTCGGCGCGGCGGCTCCCCGTCCGTCAGCTCGGCCACCGGCGACGCCGTACACGCCCCGATGCAGGCGACCATCGTGAAGCTGGCCGTGGCCGAGGGCGACCTCGTCGTCAAGGGCGATCTGCTGCTGGTGCTGGAGGCCATGAAGATGGAGCAACCACTGACCGCCCATAAGGACGGCATCGTCGGCAACGTGGGGGCGATCATCGGCGCGACCGTGGCCTCCGGCTTCCTGCTGATGGCCGTCATGGACGCCGTGGAAGCAGTGGACGCCTGACCCGCGTCACCGGCTGACACGTCAACGCCCCCGTTCCCTGAACGAGGGCGTTGGCTTTTCTTTCGTTTGTGGTGTCCCTCGAAGGCGTCAGAGCACGATGTGCATGGCGCGGGCGGCATCCGTGATCGAATGCGTCAGCGACGGGTAGACCGGGAACGCTCGTGCGACCTCGTCGACGGTGAGCCGGTGCTCCACGGCCAAAGCGAGCGGGAAGATCAGTTCGCTGGCCTTGGGGGCCACGATCACGCCGCCGATGACGGTGCCGGTGGTGGTGGTGGCGAACAGCTTCACGAAGCCGTCCTTGATGCCCATCATCTTGGCCCGAGGGTTCGAAGCGAGCGGGAGCTTATAGATGCTGCCGCGGGTGAGGCCGTCCTCGATCTGCTTCTGGGTCCAGCCGACCGTGGCGATCTCCGGCTGCGTGAAGATGTTGGCCGCGACGTTTCGAATCTCGATCGGGTTGACCGCGTCGCCCATGGCGTGGAACACGGCCGTGCGGCCCATCATCGAGGCGACGGATGCCAGCGGCAGCTCGGTCGTGCAGTCCCCGGCCGCGTAGATGTTCGGCATCGACGTGCGCGCGACCCGGTTGACCCGGATGTGACCGGAGTCGGTGAGCTGCACGTCGGCTTCCTCGAGGCCGAGGCCCTTCGTGTTCGGCACAGACCCGACCGCGATCAGGCAGTGGCTACCCTCGACGGTTCGGCCGTCGGCCAGCGTGGCCAGCACTCCGCCCACCGTGCGCACGACGGACTCGGCGCGGGACGTGCTGAGCACGACCATGCCGTTGCGCTTGAATACGTTCTCGACCACGTTCGCGGCGTCGGCGTCCTCACCGGGCAGCACGCGGTCGCGGCTGGAAATCAGGGTGACCTTGGCACCGAGGGCGCGGTAGGCGGAGGCGAATTCGGCCCCGGTCACCCCGGAGCCCACGACGATGAGGTGTTCGGGTACGGCCCGCAGGTTGTAGAGCTGCGTCCAGGTGAGGATGCGCTCGCCGTCGGGGAGCGCGGTGGGCAGGATGCGCGGGGTTGCCCCGACGGAGACGACGATCGTGTCGGCCTCGATCCGGTCGAAGTCCGTGCCGGAGCCGTCTTCGGCCGTGGACACGATCACGCCGCTGGTGCCGTCCAGTCGGCCGTGGCCGTGCACCAGGTTGACCCCGGCGCGCATCAGGGTGGACTTCATGTCTTCGGACTGCTGCCGGGCCAGGGCCAGGAGCCGCTTGTTGACCGCGGCGAGGTTGATGGCCACCTCGGGGCGGGCCGGCTTGCCCTTTTCGCCACGCACGAACAGCTGCACGCCGAGCTCGGTCGCGTCGTGGATCGAGTTGGTGGCCTCGGCCGTCGCGATGAGAGACTTGGACGGGACGACATCCGTGATCACGGCCGAGCCGCCGATGCCGACACGCTCGATCAGGGTGACCTCGGCGCCCTGCTGAGCGCCGGCCAGGGCGGCCTCATACCCGCCGGGACCTCCGCCGAGGATAGCGATGCGCTGCTTGCGTTCGAAGTCGTAGGCCATGCTCATATTCTCCTGCCCCGGCGCGCCCGCCGCCAAACCCGGGGCTCCGCTCCCCCGTCGACGAATCAATTCGACGGGGATTCTGCCCAAAATTGACGTTCCGTCCCCTCTTCGGCTGCTCATATGCAGAATCTCCGCCACTTTCGGACAACGGACCGTGTACGAAATCGGGGGGCAATTAGAGTAGGGGGATGCTGAAGACCGACAATAATCCGCTTGACGCGCCAGAGACCGATCCGTTTGATGTTGCACGGACCGCCGCTTCTGAAATCGCCGAAGCCACGGGCGTAGCCCGCCACGACATCGCCCTGACCCTGGGCAGCGGATGGGGCAAGGCCGCCGATCTCATCGGCGAGACCACGCACACCCTCGACGCGCAGTACATCACCGGTTTCAGCGCACCCGCCCTGGCCGGCCACGCCGGCACGCTGCGTTCGGTGCTGCTGCCCAGCGGCAAGCGCGCCCTCCTCATCGGCGCCCGCACCCACTATTACGAAGGCCACGGTGTGCGCCGGGTCGTGCACAGCGTGCGCACCGCCGCCGCCACCGGCGCGACGACCATGATCCTCACCAACGGTGCCGGCGGCATCCGGGAGACCTGGAAAGCCGGCACCCCCGTGCTGATCAGCGACCACATCAACCTCACCGCCGACTCGCCCCTCGAGGGCGCGACGTTCGTCGACCTGACCGACCTCTATTCACGCCGCCTGCGCGACCTGGCCCGCACCATCGACCCGTCGCTCGACGAGGGCGTGTACTGCCAGTTCCGCGGCCCGCACTACGAGACGCCGGCCGAGGTGCAGATGGCCAAGGTCATCGGTGGCCACATCGTCGGCATGTCGACCGCCCTCGAGGCGATCGCCGCCCGCCAGTCGGGCATGGAGATCCTCGGTCTGTCGCTGATCACCAACCTCGCGGCCGGAATCCAGCAGGACCCGCTCAGCCACTCGGAGGTGCTCGAGGCCGGAAAGCTCGCCGAGCCCGTCATCAGCGCGCTCCTCGCCCGGATCGTGGCCGCACTGTGAGCCTCGACAACACCGACCCGCAGCTCACCGGCCGGCATTCCGCCGACGCCGACGCTGCTCCCGCGTCCGATGCCGGCACCACCGAAACAGTCCTGCCCGACACGATGGTCATCAACACCATCGACGCCGACGACGACGCAGACACCAGCACCGGCACGGATGCCGTGAGCGGCAGCGACACCGGCACCGACTCCGCTCCGGCCGCTGCTGCCACGCCGACCGTGATCGCCGTGGCCAATGCCTGGCTCAGCCAGGACCCCGATCCCGAGACCCAGGCCGAGCTGCGCCTCCTGCTGCGCGGGGCCGGCGACGGCGACGCCGTCGCACTCGCGGAGCTGCACGCCCGCTTCGACGAGCGCCTCGCCTTCGGCACGGCGGGTCTGCGCGGCGCCATCGCCGCCGGCTCCAACCGGATGAACCGCGTGCTCGTCTGCCAGGCAGCCGCCGGCCTCGCCGCGTTCCTGAAGAAGAACACCGCCTCGGGCCGGGTCCCCTCGGTCGTCATCGGCTATGACGGGCGTAAGAACTCGCAGGTCTTCGCCACTGACTCGGCCGCGATCATGGCCGGTGCCGGGGTGCGCGCCATCCTGCTCCCCCGCCTGCTACCGACCCCCGTGCTCGCGTTCGCTGTGCGCCACCTCGACGTCGGCGCGGGCATCATGGTCACCGCCTCGCACAACCCTCCCAACGACAACGGCTACAAGGTCTACCTGGGCGGCGCCAACCAGGGCTCCCAGATCGTTTCGCCCGACGACGCCGCGATCGCGGCCGAGATCCTGCGCGTCGCCGCGGAGGAACGGGTTCCCGACCTGCCCCGGGCACCCTACGAGACGGCGCCCGAGTCGATCGTGCAGGCCTACATCGACGCGACGGCAGGTCTCGCCCGCCGGCCCCTCGCACAGGTCAACACGGTTTACACGGCCCTGCACGGCGTCGGCTGGGACACCACCCGCCGGGTGTTTGAAGCCGCCGGCTTCGACCTGCCCACGCTCGTCGACGCCCAGATCGCCCCGGATGCCGCCTTCCCCACGGTCTCCTTCCCCAACCCCGAAGAACCCGGCGCGATGGACCTCGCCTATGAAACGGCCCGTGAGACCGGCGCCGAGCTGATCATCGCCAACGACCCCGACGCCGACCGCCTTGCGATCGCCATCCCGCAGGAGGGGTCCCCCGACGGGTACCGGCGCCTCAGCGGCAACGAGGTCGGGGCGATCCTCGGCTGGCGAGCCGCGGAACTGGCCGCGAGCGCCACCGGTGACGGCGGTGCCACCGGCACCCTCGCGTGCTCCATCGTCTCCACCCCGGCGCTGGAGGCCGTGGCGAAGGCTTACGGGCTGCGGTTCACCGACACCCTCACCGGCTTCAAGTGGGTGTCGCGCGCGCCCGACCTGATCTTCGGCTTCGAGGAGGCCCTCGGCTACCTCGTGAACCCTGAAACCGTGCGCGACAAAGACGGCATCTCCGCCGCCGTGGCGCTGCTCTCCCTGGTCAGCAATCTGAAGGCGGAGGGCGTCACCCTCGCCCAGCACCTCGACCGTTTCAGCGAACGGTTCGGCCACTTCGCCTCCGGCCAGATCTCGGTGCGCGTCACCGACCTGACCGAGATCGAGCAGGTCATGGCGCGGCTGCGCGAGACACCCCCGGCCTTCGTCGGTAGCATCGCCGTCGACCACATCGACGACCTCTCCGAGGGCTTCAACGGCCTGCCGCCCAGCGACGTGCTGCGCATCCGGCTGACCGACGGCTCCCGCGTCATGGTGCGCCCGAGCGGCACCGAGCCCAAGCTCAAGGTCTACCTCGACACCAGCAGTTCCGTCGGCACGGTCGCCGAACGCCGGGCCGCCGCGGAGGCAACCCTGGCCGAGCTCGACCGGGGTATGCGCGTGCTGATCGCCTAGACCCGCGAAACGCGGTGCAGCATCCGTTCGCACGGCGCGCGGGTGTTGCGCCGCTGCGCGGGTGGCGTGCCACACGCGCAAGGGCGCAACTGCAGCGCACCGCCGCGAGGGCGTCAGCCCAGGGCGGTCTCCAGCTTGGCGGTGAGCTCGTCCACATCGAAGTAGTTGTCGATCACGACGATATCGGCATTGGTCTTGCCGATGGCGTCGACCAGCTCCGACGAGGTCAGGATGACCTGGGCATCCGCCCCGACCGTGCTCACCCCGGCGATGTCGGTGGCCGTGACGAAAGCCTCGATATCGAGGCGTTTGAGCGCGCGCTCGGCGTTGATTTTGAGGATGGCGGAGGTTCCCACTCCCACCCCGCAGAGTGCGACGATCTTCATGAGGGCTCCTCGGTTGCGGTCGGCACGCCGAGCAGGGCACGGATGGCGTCGGCATCCGTGGCCGCGGCGAGCGAGGGGATGACGTGCGCGTCGTTGAAGACGTTGGCCAGCTCGGCCACGAGCAGCACGTGCTCGTCGGAGCTGGTGACGGCGAGCCCGAGCACCACGCTGACCGGGTCGTTGTGCGGATGTCCGAACGCCACCGGGTCGGCCAGGGTCACGATGCTGAGACCCTCGGTGTGCACATCGGGTCCGGGTCGGGCGTGCGCGAGCGCCAGCCCGGGCGCGATGACCACGTAGGCACCGAATTCCTCGATGACGGCGATCATTCGCTTCGTGTATTCGGGGGCGGTGGCGCCGGAGCGCTCGAGGGCGTCACCGGCGGCGGCCACCGCGCCGCGCCAGTCGTCGACCTGGACGCCGATCGCGATGGCTTCAAGGGGCAGGGGCGGAAGGGGCATGGGAACTTTCACGGGGTTGGGGGTCGGCTTTCGCGAGTCGCTCAGGCGCTTTCGAAACCGGCGACGATGGCGTCCGCCAGCTCTTCGCGTTCGTCGAGCGGAAGGAACGCGGCCTGCGCCGCGTTGAGCTGGAAGACCTCGAGGTCGTCGATGTCGTAGCCGAACGCGTCGCTGAGCAGCGCGAGTTCCTGGGTCAGGGTGGTGCTGCTCATCAGGCGGTTGTCGGTGTTGACCGTGACCCGGAAGCCCAGCTGGTAGAGCAGGTCGAAGGGGTGGTCGAGCAGGTCCGCGCCCCACGCGGCGATTGCGCCGGTCTGCAGGTTGGACGACGGGCTGAGCTCGAGGGCGATTTCGCGGTCGCGCGCCCACTGCGCCACCGGGCCGAGCGTGACGTAGGTGTTCTCCGCGTCTTCGCGGCCGATCACGATGTCCTCGGCAAGGCGCACGCCGTGGCCCAGGCGCAATGCCCGGCCGTCGTAGAGCGCCCCGCGGATGCTCTCCAACCCGTCAGCCTCGCCCGCATGCACGGTGACGGGCAGGAAGGCCTTCGCGAGGAAGTCGAACGCGTCCCGGTGGTGGTGGGCCGGGAACCCCAGTTCGGCCCCGGCGATGTCGAAGCCGACAACGCCGTTGGAACGATGCCGCACGGCGAGTTCCGCGATCTCCAGGCTGCGCTCGGCATGCCTCATGGCCGTGATCAGCTGGCCGATCCGAATGCGGGACCCGGCGCCCGCGACCAGCGCGATGCCGGCCTCGATGCCCTCCTGCACCGCCTCGACGCTCTGGTCGAGGGTGAGGCCGCGGGCCAGGTGCTGCTCGGGGGCCCAGCGGATCTCCCCGTAGATCACGCCGTCGGCGGCGAGGTCCTCCACGAACTCGCGGGCCACGCGCGCCAGGCCTTCGCGGGTCTGCATCACGCCGACGGTGACGTCGAAAGTCTTCAGGTAGTCGACCAGGGTGCCGGAGTCGGCCTGGGTGCTGAACCAGGACCCGAGCGATCGGGCATCCGTCGCCGGCAGCGCCAGCCCGACCGCGTCGGCCAGCTCGATGATGGTCTGCGGGCGCAGGCCGCCGTCGAGGTGGTCGTGCAGGGAGATCTTCGGCAGTGCGTTGATGCTCGTGCCGACACCGGGCAGCAGGTAGTCCTCAGGGCTCGTGTTCACCCCTTTAATCTACCGGCTGGGTGCTGAGAGTCACACTGCTGGGCCGAGCCGGCCCGCACATCCGTTCAGATGCACGGGCCGAGACCGGCCGGGCGGTTCAGCGGCCGATGCGCTCGGCGATCAACGGGCCGCCGTCCTGCACGGGCTCGTCGGGGTCTCCGATGCGATATGCGCCGTCCACGGCCTCCAGGGCCCGCACGAAGCGCTCGGGCTCGTCGGCGCTGAGGGTGAACAGGGGCTGGCCGGCGCGCACGGTATCGCCGGGCTTGGCGTGCAGATCGATGCCGGCGGCGTGCTGCACCGGATCCTGCTTGCGGGCGCGGCCGGCGCCGAGGCGCCAGGCGCCGATGCCGAATGGCAGCGCCTGCTGCTCGACGAGAACACCGTCTCGCAGGGCGGTGACGACGTGGGTCTCGCGGGCCACGGGCAGCGGGGCGTCGGGATCGCCGCCCTGGGCACGGATCACGTCGCGCCACTTGTCCATGGCGCGCCCGTCGGTGAGGGCGGATTCCACGTCGACGTCGGTGATGCCCACCAGAGCGAGCATCTCCCGGGCCAGGGCCACGGTGAGCTCGACGACATCCGCCGGCCCGCCGCCGGCGAGAACCTCGACCGATTCACGCACCTCGTTGGCGTTTCCGATCGCGAGCCCGAGCGGCACGTTCATGTTGGTGAGCAGAGCGGATGTCGCCACGCCGGCGTCCTCGCCGAGGGCCACCATGGTGCGGGCGAGCTCCCGGGACCGTTCGATGTCTTTCAGGAACGCACCCGACCCGAACTTCACGTCCAGGACGAGGGCGCCGGTGCCCTCCGCGATCTTCTTCGACATGATCGACGACGCGATCAGCGGGATCGCCTCGACGGTGCCGGTGATGTCGCGCAGCGCGTAGAGCTTGCCGTCGGCCGGGGCCAGACCACCGCCGGCGGCGCAGATCACGCCGCCGAATTCCTGCAGCTGCGCGAACATCTCCTCGTTGGTGAGGTGCGCACGCCAGCCGGGGATGGATTCGAGCTTGTCGAGGGTGCCGCCGGTGTGGCCGAGGCCGCGGCCGGACAGCTGCGGCACGGCTGCACCGAAGACCGCCACGAGTGGCATCAGCGGCAGGGTGATCTTGTCGCCGACGCCGCCGGTGGAGTGCTTGTCGGTGGTCGGCTTGCCGAGTCCGGCGAAGCTCATCCGCTCGCCGCTGTTGAGCATCGCCATGGTGAGATCCTTGATCTCCCGACGGTTCATGCCGTTCAGGAAGATCGCCATGGTCATGGCGGCCATCTGCTCGTCGCCGACGTAACCGCGCGTGTACGCGTCGATCAGCCAGTCGATCTGCGGCGTGCTGAGCTCGCCCCGATCACGCTTGGCATGGATCAGGTCCACGGCGTCGAAGGCCTCGATACGGTTCTCGTTGGTGCTCACAGCTACTCTTCCTGATATTCGGCGAGCTGCCTCGGCCCGAAGGCGTCCGGCAGCACTTCATCGATGGTGCGCACACCCGACACGGTCTCCAGCAGCATGCCGGGCGCGGAATGTTCGTACAACAGCTGACGGCAGCGGCCGCAGGGCATCAGCGTTCGGCCGTTGCCGTCGACGCAGGTGAACGCGACGAGCTGGCCTCCCCCGGTCAGGTGCAGCACGGAGACGAGGGCGCATTCGGCGCAGAGGGTGAGCCCGTAGGAGGCGTTTTCCACGTTGCATCCGCTGATCACACGACCGTCGGTGACCTGCGCCGCGGCGCCGACCGGGAACTTCGAGTACGGCACATAGGCCTGGGCCATCGCCGTCGTCGCGGCCTCCCGCAGCGCGGCCCAGTCGATGTCGCCGGCCGCTGGCGAGGCGCCATGGCTTACGCCGGTCACGATTTGATGTAGGGCTTGCCGGATGCCGCCGGTCCCCGCGACGTTCCGACGAACCCGGCAACGGCGGCGATGGTGATCAGGTACGGCAGCATGAGCATGAACTCGCTCGGCACCGGCGAGCCGATGACACTGAGCACATTCTGCAAGTTGGTCGCGAACCCGAACAGGAGGGCGGCCAGCGTGGCCCGGATCGGATCCCAACGGCCGAAGATCACGGCGGCCAGCGCGATGAAGCCGGCTCCGGCGGTCATCTCCTTGCCGAATGCGCCCACCGAACCGAGGGTGAAGTAGGCGCCGCCGAGGCCGACGATCGCCCCGGCGAGCGACACATTCCAGAACCGGGTGCGGCCGACGTTGATGCCGACGGTGTCTGCCGCCTGGGGGTGCTCGCCCACGCTGCGGAGGCGCAGGCCCCACCGGGTGTGGAAGATGCCGTAGTACACCAAGGCGACGGCCACGTACATGATGTAGACGATCAGGGTCTGCCGGAACAAGACCGGCCCGATGATCGGGATCTCGCTGAGCAGCGGGATGTTGATCCGCTCGAATCGAGGCGGCTGGTTGAGCAGGGCCGCGTTGGGCGCCATCACCTGGGAGTAAAGGAAACCGGTGACGCCGATCACGAGAACGTTGAGCACGACACCGACGATGACCTGGTCGACGAAGTACTTGATCGAGAACGAGGCGAGCACCATCGAAACGAGCACGCCGGCGAGCATGGCCGCGACGAGGCCGAGGATGGGCTGGTTGGTCAGGGACGCCACCATGGCCGAGGTGAACGCCCCGGCGAGCAGTTGCCCCTCGATGGCGATGTTGACCACGCCGACCCGTTCGGAGATGACACCGCCGAGGGCGCCGAAGATCAGCGGTACGGCCAAACTGAGCGAGCCGAACAGCAGCCCGGGCACCGGGATGGACTCGCCGGCGGCAGCCCAGACCAGGAATCCGATCAGGAAGAGCACCGCGTAGACGGAGATCAGCCAGATCGGCACCTGACGCCTGGACTGCACCAGCCACACGCTCACGCCCGTGATCAACAGCAGCAGCACACTGATGACGATGCCGGTCAGCCGGGTGGGCAGCAGGAGATCGGAAAGCTGGATCAGGTCGCTCGAGGTGGAGAGCCGCATGGTGCTGACCCCCTCGCGGCCGAAGGCCACGAAGAGCGCGAAGGCGACGACGGTGAAGATCGCCAGGGCGATGGGCGACTTCCAACTCTTCACGATTTCGAAGTCGGGGCGATCGTCGGCGGTGGATGATACGGGCTGGACGGCCGGGGCAACGGTGCTCACTGTGCAGCCACCTCCTGGGAAACGTTGGGCAGTGCCCGGCGGGGCGCGGAGCCCGGGGCCGGCAGTCGGAAGATGGCCCGCACGAGAGGCGGAGCCGCGATGAAAAGCACGATCAGTGACTGCACGACGAGCACGATGTCGATCGGCACACCCTCCGCCGCCTGCATCGAGAAACCGCCGGCCTTGAACGCGCCGAACAGGATGCCCGCGGCGAACACACCCCAGGGCTTGGAACGGCCCAGCAGCGCGACCGTGATCGCATCGAAGCCGATGCCGGAGTCGAGTCCGGCGCCGAAACCGCTGGTCGTGGTGCCGAGCACCTGGTTGATGCCGGCCAGGCCGATCAGTCCGCCCGAGAACAGCATCGCGTAGACGTAGATGCGCTTGACGCTGATGCCGGCGACGCGCGCCGCGTGGGGGTTCAGTCCCACGGCCCGGAACTGGAAGCCCAGGTTCGACCGGGACAGCAGCCACCAGGTGAAAACCGTGGCGGCGATGGCCAGGATGAAGCCGAAGTGCAGCGAGTACGTCGAGCCGAGAAGGTCCGGGAAGACCGCGGTGACCTTCGTCGCCGGGCTCTTCGGGTTGTTCGATCCGGGGGTCTTCAGGAAGCCCTCGCGCAGCAGGTAGCTGACCAGGTAGAACGCGACGTAGTTGAGCATGATCGTGGTGATCACCTCATGGGCGCCGGTGCGGGCCTTGAGCAGACCCACGATCCCACCCCAGAGGGCGCCACCGAGCACGCCGGCCACGAGGGCCGCGACCATGTGCAGGCCGTAGGGCAGGTCGACGGCGAAACCGACCCAGCCGCCGAGGGCGGCGGCGATCAGCATCTGGCCGCGGCCACCGATGTTGAACATGCCCACCCGGAAGCCCAGCGCCACGCCGAGCCCCGCCATGATCAGCGGGGTCGCGAAGGTGAGCGTCTCGGTGAGCGGCTTGATGCCGGCGGCGAAGCTCGGCCGACGGAAGTTGTAGACCGACCCCTGGAACAGGGCCGAGTAGGCGCCGGACACGGAGTACCAGACTTCCCGCAGCAGGTCGCCGGGCCGGGAGAAGAAGTAGCCTGCGGCTTCCTGAACACCCTCGTTGGTGAAGGCGATCATGATGCCGCCGACGAAGAGCGCGAGCACGACGGCGAGCACGGAGATGATCGCGTTGCCGGTGGTGATCTCGCGGAACGCCTGGTTCCAGCGGGACGGCTGTTCGGGGGCCGGGCTTGACGGCGTTCCTGACGTGGTCGTGGGACCCTGTGTCGCGCTCACGCGGCAGCTCCTTCTCCGGCGGGCGTTTCGCCGGCCATCATCAAACCGAGTACGGCGCGCGGCGTGTCACCGGGGACGATGCCGACGATGCGACCGCGGTACATGACCATGATCCGGTCCGCGAGGGCTGCCACCTCGTCGAGCTCCGTCGAGATGACGATCACGGGCGTGCCGGCATCCCGGGTGGCCACGATGCGTTCGTGGACGAACTCCACCGAGCCGACGTCGAGCCCGCGGGTGGGCTGGGCGGCGACGAAGAGGCGCAGATCGCGGCCGAGCTCGCGGGCGAGCACGACCTTCTGCTGGTTGCCGCCGGAGAGCTTGCCGACCGGGGTCTCGATGCCCTGGGCGCGCACGTCGAACTCTGTGACTTTTTTTTCGGCGAACGCGGCGAGGACGGCCCGCTGCACGTTCCACCGTTTGACGAAGGGGAGCGCGTTCGAGCGGTCGAGCATCAGGTTCTCGGCGATGGTGAACTCACCGACCAGTCCGTCTTCGTTGCGGTCTTCCGGCACGAATCCGACTCCGGCGTCGAGTACCTGGCGCACCGAATGCCCGCGCAGCGACTTGCCGTCGAGGGTGATCTCCCCGGAGACCCGCGATTGGAGCCCCATCATCGCCTCGGTGAGTTCGGTCTGGCCGTTTCCCTGTACCCCGGCGATGGCCAGGATCTCGCCCTTGTGCACCTCGAAGCTGACGTTGTTGACCAGGATCTGGCCGTGCGGGTCGAGCACGGTGAGGTTCTTCACCGACAGAACCGCCTCACCGGGCAGTGCCGGGGACTTGTCCACGGTGAGGTCGACCGCACGGCCGACCATCTGGGTGGCCAGCTCGACGTTGCTCGCGGTCGGGGACGCCTCGCCGACGACCTTGCCCAGACGGATGACGGTAATCCGGTCGGCGACCTCGCGCACCTCGCGCAGCTTGTGCGTGATGAACACGATGGAGGTGCCGCTCGCCTTGAGCTGGCGCATGATGACCATCAGCTCGTCGGTCTCCTGCGGCGTGAGCACGGCGGTGGGCTCGTCGAAGACGAGCACCTTCGCGTCGCGCGAGAGCGCCTTGATGATCTCGACCCGCTGCTGCACGCCGACGGGGAGGTCTTCGACGAGCGCATCCGGGTCGACGTCGAACCCGAACCGCCGGGAGATCTCGCGCACGTGCTTGCGGGCCGCGGGCAGGTCGAGGCGACCGCCGGCCTTGGTCTCCTCATGCCCGAGCATGACGTTCTCGGCGACGGTGAACACCGGGATGAGCATGAAGTGCTGGTGCACCATGCCGATGCCGGCGGCCATGGCGTCGCCGGGGCCGCTGAAGTGCTGCACCACGTCGTCGAGGAGGATATCGCCCTCTTCGGCCCGGTACAGGCCGTAAAGCACGTTCATCAGGGTGGATTTCCCCGCGCCGTTTTCGCCGAGCAGTGCGTGGATTTCTCCGGCCTCGACGGTGAGGTCAATGTGGTCATTCGCGACCAGGGCACCGAATCGCTTCGTAATGCCTCGAAGTTCGAGCTTCATGTCGTCGATTCTATTCAGTGGCGAGCGAAAGTTGACGCTCTTGCTCATATGTTGGCGGGGTGGCGCGGTTCGCTCGGGTGTGCAGGCATCACGGCCGGCGACATCCGCCCACTAACGCAGGAGGGGAGGCCCGCATGATGCGTGCCTCCCCGACTGCGTCTGAGTGCTGTTTCGGTGCTACTTCGGGGTCGCGGGCGACTCAACCTTGAGAGCGCCGCTGATGATGTCGGCCTTGATGGCCTCGATCTCGGTCATGACCGCGGGGTCGACCTTGGACTCCCAGTCGTGGAGCGGGGCGATGTCGACGCCCTCGTTCTCGAGCGTGCCGACGTAGGGGGTGGACGAGAAGTCGCCCTCAGCGTCGTCGAGGATGATCTGCTCGGTGGCATCCGTCATCTGCTTGAGCACCGAGGTGAGGTACAGCGAAGCGAACTCGGGCGTGGTCTCGAACAGGTCGCTGTCGACACCGATGATGGCGACGTCCTTGCCGGAGTCCTGAATGGCCTGCGCGGTGCCCTGGAAGAGCGGTCCGGCAACCGGGAGGATGATGTCAGCGCCGGCATCGATCAGGGTGGTGCTGAGCGCCTTGCCCTGGTTGATGTCGTCGAAGCCACCGGCGAACAGGCCGGTCTGGGTGGCCTTGTCCCAGCCGCTGACGGTGACGTCGGTGCCCTTCTTCTCGTTGTGGTAGGCGACGCCGTCGACAAAGCCGTCCATGAAGATGGTGACCGACGGGAACTGGAGTCCGCCGTAGGTGCCGACGACTCCGGTCTTGGTGGTGCCCGCGGCCAGGTAGCCGGCCAGGAACGCGGCCTGCGCCGTGTCGTACAGCACCGGCTTCACGTTGTCGAGCGTCAGCGGGCTGAAGTCGTCATTGGAGAGCGCGGAGTCGATCAGCGCGAAGTTGGTGTCGGGAGCGGCCTGGGCGGCATCGCGGGTGGCGTTGGAGAGGGCGAAACCGACGGTGAGGACGAAGTCGCAACCCTGGTCGACCATGCTGGAGACGTTCGGGCCGTACTGGTCTTCCGACTTGGACTCGGCCTGCTGGAATTCGATGCCGAGGTCGTCGGAGGCCTTGGTGATGCCCTCGAAGCTGGACTGGTTGAAGGACTTGTCGTCGAAGCCGCCGAAGTCGGAGACGATGCAGGGCAGGTAGTCGGATTCGGCACCGCCACCAGCGGTTCCCTCATCGGTCGGCGCCGGCGCACAGGCCGCGAGAAGGGCCACGACGCCCAGCGTGGCAAGGCCGCTGAATGCGACCCGTCGTTTCATGATTGTCAAAATGACCTCCAATGGTCGCCCGGCGCGGGTTCGCAAGGGGCTGTATTGGGTTACACGCTATCGAATGATTCTCTGCTCAAAGGAGCAAAACGGGCCCGTGGGCGAAAGGTTATCAAGACGCGATACTGGTCCACGGAAGGCCTGCCGGACGCCCCGGCCGAATCGGGCCCGAAAATGCCCTCGATCGGGGGGTTTATGCCCTTAGAGCACGTCGTTGCTGCCGGACAGCTTCAGCGCGTCGACGACGGCCTTGACCTTCTGCGCGTTGGCGCTGGTAGTGATGAGGAGGGCGTCCGGGGTGTCGACCACGACGATGTCCTCGACGCCGATCAGGGCGATCATGCGCCCGGTGTGGCTGACCACGATCCCGCTCGAGGAGTCGGCAAGCACCCGGGCACCGTCGCCGAGGATGGCGAGATCGCGCTTGCGGCCGTTGGCGTGGATTTTCGCGATCGATGCGAAGTCACCCACGTCGTCCCAGTCGAACTGACCGGGGATCACGGCGAGCTTGCCGCGGGCGGCCGCCGGTTCGGCGACCGAGTAGTCGATCGCGATCTTTTTCAGGCGGGGCCAGACGCGGTCGACCACGGCGCCGCGGCGCGGGGTATCCCAGGCCTCGGCCAGTGCGAGCAGCCCGGCGAGAAGTTCGGGCTCGGACGCCCCGATCTCTTCGAGCAGGCGGTCGGCGCGGGCGATGAACATGCCCGCATTCCAGAAATAAGTGCCGTTGGCCAGGTAGTCCTGGGCGGTGGCAAGGTCGGGCTTCTCCACGAAGGAGTCCACCGACAGCGCGCTGGCGGCGCCTGCAATGTGCAGCGCGCCGGCGGTCTTGATATAGCCGAAGCCGACGGCCGGCTCCGTGGGCTGGATGCCGATGGTGGCGATGTAGCCGGCGTCGGCGGCGCGCACGGCCTCGGCGACCGCCTGGCGGAACAGGTGGTGTCCCTTGATCACGTGGTCGGCGGCGAAGGAGCCGATGATGACGCCCGGTTCGCGTTTCTCCAGAATCGCCGCGGCCAGGCCGATGGCGGCGGTGGACTCGCGCGGCTCGCTTTCGAGCACCACGTTCAGGTCGGCGAGCTCGGGGAGCTGCTCCTCGACGGCGGCGCGGTGCGCGCGGCCGGTGACCACCATGATGCGCTGCTCGCCGGACAGAGGTGCGAGGCGATCCCAGGTGGCCCGGAGCAGGGTCTGGCCGGAGCCGGTCAGGTCGTGCAGGAATTTGGGGGCGTCGGCGCGGGAAAGCGGCCACAGCCGGGATCCGATCCCACCGGCGGGAATCACGCTGTAGAAACGATCGAGTGGTTCCGTGGAAGGCAGCATTCGGCCAGACTACCGCCCGGCCCACGCCGTTCACGGTGCGTTCACCTGCCCGCCGGAGGGCGTGCCTACGCTCACCCTCATGAGGGTTGCACTCATCACCGAAAGTTTTCTGCCTACGGTCAGCGGAGTCACCACGAGCGTGTGCAAGGTGCTCGAACATCTTTCCCGCACGGGCCACGACGCGATGGTCATCGCCCCGGCCGGCGCCCCGGCCGAGTACGCCGGGTTCCCCGTGCACGGTGTTCCCGCGGCACGCTACCGGCAGTTCCCGGTGGGAATGCCCAGCCCGCAGGTGCACCGGCTGCTGGCCGATTTCGCCCCGGACGTGCTGCACGCGGCGTCTCCGTTCCTGCTCGGCGCCCAGGGCATCGCGGCCGCGAACCGGCAGGACGTCCCCAGCGTCGCCGTTTTCCAGACGGATGTCGCCGGTTACGCCCGCCGCAACCGGCTCGGCCCGGCCGCGCAGTCCGCGTGGCGTTTCGTCAAGTGGGTGCACGAGGGAGCCGATCTCACCCTGGCTCCCTCCTCCGCGTCGATGGCGGACCTGCGCCGCGTCGGCCTGCGGCGGCTGGCGCACTGGACCCGCGGCGTCGACCTGGTCGGCTACCACCCCAACCGGAGATCCGACCCGGAGGCGTCGGCGCTGCGGAGCCGGCTGGCCCCGAACGGGGAGGTCGTTGTGGGCTACGTCGGCCGCCTGGCGCCGGAGAAGCAGGTGGAGAGGTTCCGGGCCCTGCGCGGGCTGCCGGGCATCCGCCTCGCCCTCGTCGGCGACGGCCCGTCGCGGCCGGCACTCGAGCGGGAGCTCGCCGGGATGCCGGTGACCTGGCTCGGCCGCCTGGACGGGGCGGATCTCGCCCGGGCCTACGCGAGCTTCGACCTGTTCCTGCACGCGGGCACCGAGGAGACCTTCGGCCAGACCCTGCAGGAGGCGCACGCCGCCGGGCTGCCGGTCGTCGCACCGCGGGCCGGCGGCCCGATCGACCTGGTCAGCCACGGCGAAAACGGCTTCCTCTTCGTTCCGGACGACGAGAGCGACCTGCGCCGCTGCGTCGCCCGGCTGGTTCTGGACCCTGCGTTGCGGCGGCGGATGGGCGAGGCGGGACGCCGGAGCGTGCTCGGTCGATCCTGGGAAAACGTGTGCGGCGCGCTGCTGGCGCATTACGAGCAGGTCGTCGACGAACGAGCCGCCGTTCGCGCCATGGTTGCGGTTCCGCTGTCAATGCAGCGCTAGCCGGACATTCGCGTTTTATCTCGGCACAGAGACACTTATAATTGATTCACGTGCGCACGGCGCATTGTCGGCCTGATTCGTCGAGGCCGTTACTCAGCCAGGGAGGGTTGGTCATGCCAGAGCAGGCAGCGACACTGACATCCCAGCAGAAGACGACATCACGTCGCCCCGCCGGAACCCTGTATCGGGGCCGTGAGGGCATGTGGTCGTGGGTCCTCCACCGCATTACGGGTGTTGCGATCTTCTTCTTCTTGCTGGTTCACATCTTGGACACCGCGCTGGTGCGCGTCAGCCCGGAGGCCTACAACGCGGTCATCAGCAGCTATCAGACGCCGATCATGGGCCTCGGCGAAACCGCGCTCGTCGCGGCCATCGTGTTCCACGCCTTCAACGGGATTCGGATCATCCTGATCGACTTCTGGAACGCCAAGTACCAGAAGGCCATGTTCTACGTCGTGATCGCCCTGTGGGTGGTAACGATGCTCGCCTTCGTGCCGCGCCACCTGATCAACGTGTTCAGCCACTAGAACGGGGAGAGCCATGACATCCACAATCGAAGCTCCCCGCAGCCCCTACTCTCGCGCGCCGCGCTCCCGCGGCGTGAACTGGGAGAAGTGGGGCTGGATCTACATGCGCGTCTCCGGCGTCGTGCTGGTCGTGCTCATCTTCGGCCACCTCTTCGTCAACCTGATGGTCGGCGAGGGCGTCAGCGCCCTCAACTTCGCTTTCGTCGCCGGCAAGCTGACCACCCCGTTCTGGATGGTCTGGGACGTTCTCATGCTCTGGCTCGCCCTGATCCACGGCGGCAACGGCATGCGCACACTGGTCAACGACTACGCCACTCAGCGTCTGACCCGCGGCATCCTGAAGTCCGCCATCCTGGCGGCCGTCGTGATCCTGATCGTGCTCGGCACGCTCGTGGTCTTCACGTTCGATCCCTGCCCGGCCGGTTCGCCCGCCGATCTTCTTCCCTCGTTCTGCTCGGCCATTTAGGAGCTGCAAACACCCATATGACTACGGATGCTTTAACCGCGCCCTCAGAGTCCACCGTCGTCGACGGTGTGCACTACCACAAGTTCGACATCGTCATCGTGGGAGCCGGGGGTGCCGGTATGCGTGCCGCCATCGAAGCCGGCTCCGGCGCCAGCACGGCCGTAATCTCCAAGCTGTACCCGACGCGCTCGCACACGGGTGCGGCGCAGGGCGGGATGGCCGCGGCCCTCGCCAACGTCGAAGAAGACAACTGGGAATGGCACACCTTCGACACAGTCAAGGGTGGCGACTACCTGGTGGATCAGGACGCGGCCGAGATCCTCGCCAAGGAAGCCATCGACGCGGTCATCGACCTCGAGAACATGGGCCTGCCCTTCAACCGAACGCCGGAAGGCAAGATCGACCAGCGCCGGTTCGGCGGCCACACCAGCGACCACGGCAAGGCGCCGGTACGGCGTGCCTGCTACGCCGCCGACCGCACCGGCCACATGATCCTGCAGACGCTCTACCAGAACTGCGTCAAACGCGGCATCAACTTCTTCAACGAGTTCTACGTGCTCGACCTGGTCATGACACCGGTCGACGGGGTCGACCAGCCCTCGGCCGTCGTCGCCTACGACCTGTCCACCGGCGAACTGCACGTCTTTCAGGCGAAGGCGTTCATCTTCGCCACCGGCGGGTTCGGCAAGATCTACAAGACCACCTCCAACGCGCACACCCTGACCGGTGACGGCGTGGGCATCGTGTGGCGCAAGGGCCTGCCGCTCGAGGACATGGAGTTCTTCCAGTTCCACCCGACCGGACTGGCGGGCCTCGGCATCCTGCTTACCGAGGGCGCGCGCGGCGAGGGCGCCATCCTCCGCAACGCGGCCGGCGAACGGTTCATGGAGCGCTACGCGCCCACCATCAAGGACCTCGCCCCGCGGGACATCATCGCCCGTTGCATGGTCAAGGAGGTCGCGGAAGGCCGCGGTGCCGGTCCGAACAAGGACTACCTGTACCTCGACTGCACCCACCTCGGTGCCGAGGTGCTCGAGACCAAGCTGCCCGACATCACCGAGTTCGCCCGCACCTACCTGGGCGTCGACCCGGTCACCGAGCCGGTGCCGGTCATGCCCACCGCGCACTACGCGATGGGCGGCATCCCCACCAACGTGAACGCGGAGGTGCTGCGCAACAACACGACCGTCGTGCCCGGCCTCTACGCGGCCGGCGAATGCGCCTGCGTGTCCGTGCACGGCTCCAACCGCCTCGGCACCAACTCGTTGCTCGACATCAACGTCTTCGGCAAGCGGGCCGGCAACAACGCCGTCGCCTATGTCGCGACGGCCGAGTTCACGCCGCTGCCGACCGACCCGGCCCGGGGTGTGCGGGAGCTGCTGGAGGGCATCCGCACCTCGACCGGAACCGAGCGCATCGCAGTGCTCCGCAAGGAGCTGCAGGAGACGATGGACGCCAAGGCGCAGGTGTTCCGCACCGACGAGTCGCTCTCCGACGTCACCAACGTGATCCACGGCCTGCGCGAGCGGTACAAGAACATCGGCGTGCAGGACAAGGGCCGCCGGTTCAACACCGACCTTCTCGAGGCCGTCGAACTCGGCTTCCTGCTCGACCTGGCCGAGGTCGTCGTGTTCTCCGCACGCAACCGCAAGGAGAGCCGCGGCGGGCACATGCGCGACGACTTCCCCCTGCGCGACGACGCCAACTACCTCGTGCACACCATGGCCTACCTGACCGGAGACCCGCTCTCCGCCGACGCCGCCGACCACATTGCGCTCGACTGGAAGCCGGTCACCATCACGCGCTACCAGCCGATGGAAAGGAAGTACTGAGTTGAGTACCGCAACCGCAACCGCACCGACAACGGCGAGTGCCCCGGTCGTGCCGGAGGAAATCCAGTCCTTCACCGTGACCCTGATCATCCGCCGGTACAACCCGGAGGTCGACGACGAACCGCACTGGGACGACTTCGACGTGCAGATGTACCCGACGGACCGCGTGCTCGACGCTCTGCACAAGATCAAGTGGGAGCAGGACGGCTCACTGAGCTTCCGCCGCTCCTGTGCGCACGGCATCTGCGGCTCGGACGCTATGCGCATCAACGGCCGCAACCGCCTGGCCTGCAAGACCCTGATCAAGGACCTCGACATCACCAAGCCGGTGTACGTGGAGGCGATCAAGGGCCTGCCGCTGGAGAAGGACCTGATCGTGGACATGGAGCCGTTCTTCGAATCGTTCCGTGCCGTGCAGCCGTTCCTGGTGGCGAACAACGCCCCCACCGACGGCAAGGAGCGGATCCAGACCGTCGCCCAGCGCGAACGCTTCGATGACACGACGAAGTGCATCCTCTGCGCCGCATGCACGTCGAGCTGCCCGGTGTTCTGGACCGACGGACAGTACTTCGGTCCGGCCGCGATCGTCAACGCGCACCGCTTCATCTTCGACTCGCGCGACGACAACGCCGCCGTACGCCTCGACATCCTGAATGACAAGGAAGGCGTGTGGCGCTGCCGCACGACCTTCAACTGCACCGAGGCCTGCCCCCGCGGGATCCAGGTCACGCAGGCCATCTCCGAGGTCAAGCAGGCCATGCTCCGCGGCACCGTGTAGCCGGTCCAAACCCTGGCCGGTCTTGTCACGACGTTTCGTCGTGGCGAGACCGGCCTTTCGCTTTCTCCGTCGCCCGGCTGCCGCTTAGGCTGAGCGGGTGAACACTCCCACGGCGATCGACCGGACCAAGACCCTCATCGCGCGGGTCATGCGCTCGCGCCCGGTGCGGGTCTTCACCCGGTTCGGGGAAAGCGGCGGCGGCATCCTGGCCGGCGGCATGTCCTACCAGGCCATCTTCGCGACGTTCGCGGCCCTCTGGCTGACCTTCTCCATCGCGGGACTGTGGATCACGTCCAATCCCGACCTCGAGCTGACGCTCTACTCCTTCATCAACCAGTCCGTCCCCGGGCTGATCGGCGAGGAAGGCGTGATCGACCCGAGCGTCCTCGCCGACGCCAGGGTCTTCGGCTGGTCCGGCGTCATCGCACTGGTCGGCCTGCTCGCGACCGTGCTCGGCTGGCTCTCGACAACGGCGCAGGCGGTGCGCACGATCTTCCGGATGCCGCCCGACAAAACCTTCATCCTCCTCGTCAAGCTACGGGAGCTGGGCCTCGGAGTTTTGTTCGCGGTCGTGCTCGTGCTGTCGGCGTTGATCTCGATCGCGAGCACCGAGGCGCTCGGGGCCCTGTTCGGGCTTGTCGGGGTGTCCCGGGATTCGTTCTGGTTCAACGCCGCCGCACGCGCGGTCGGCCTGCTCCTCGTGCTCCTGATCGACACGATCACCCTCGCCGCACTGTTCCGGGTGCTGTCGCGGGTGCGGATCCCCGTCCGCCAGCTCATCACCGGCTCCATCCTGGGCGCGGTGGGCCTCGGCGTCCTCAAAGTCCTCGGCAGCACGCTGCTCGCCGGCGCCGGCCGCAACCCGCTGCTCGCCGCATTCGCGGTGATCATCGGACTGCTGATCTGGTTCAACCTGACCAGCACCCTGACACTGCTCGCGGCATCCTGGATCGCCGTCGGCATGGACGACGCCGGGTTATCACCACGACGGATCAGCGCGGACGAGGTTGCCACCGAGAAGCGCCGGCAGGAGGAGGAGGCCTTCCGCGTGGTGGTGCAGGCCGAGCTTCGGGAGGCCCGCCTCGCGCACGACACCGCGAGCTGGCCCCGCCGGCTGCTGACGGGACGGCGCCTGCACGCCGCCGAGAAGCGAGCCGCTGGGCTGACGAACGACGGCCCCCGGCCTGAGCCAAAGTAGAATCGAGGAATGCCTTCCGCCTCGACTGCCGCTTCCACCCCGGCCGCGTCCGACCCTGCCTCCTCCGCCGCCTCCGCCGATTCCGCTGTGGTCGCGGCTTCCGCTGGCGAGCGCCTGCGGATTGCCAGCGTGAACGTGAACGGCGTGCGCGCCGCCTTCCGCAAGGGAATGGGCGACTGGCTATCCGAACGCGACGTGGACATCCTCGCCTTCCAGGAGGTGCGTGCCTCGACCGAGGACCTCGAAGGTCTGCTCGGACCGGAATGGAGCATCCTGCACGACGCCGCCACCGCGAAGGGCCGGGCCGGGGTGGCCCTGGCCAGCCGATCGACCGCGGCCATCCACCGGGTCGAGCTCGGCGCCGCCGAATTCGACAGCGCCGGCCGCTGGCTCGAAGCCGACTACGAGGTCAACGGCAAATTGATCACCGTCGTGAGCACCTACGTGCACTCCGGCGAGGTGGGCACCCCGAAGCAGGTCGAGAAGTACACGTTCCTCGACGCCATGCTCGAACGACTGCCCGAGCTCGCCGCACACAGCGACCGGGCCGTCGTGCTCGGTGACCTGAACGTCGGGCACCGCACGTTCGACATCAAGAATTGGCGCGGAAACGTGAAGCGCGCCGGGTTCCTGCCCGAGGAGCGCGCCTACTTCGACCGCATCGTCGGCGCCGAAGACGCCCCGGACTACAACGCCGGGGCCGGACTTGGCTGGGTCGACGTGGGGCGCCGGTGGGCCGGCGAAGTGGACGGGCCGTTCACCTGGTGGTCGTGGCGCGGCCAGGCGTTCGACAACGACACCGGCTGGCGGATCGACTACCAGCTGGCCACAGCGGCGCTCGCGGCATCCGTCACCGGCTACGTCGTCGACCGCGCGGCCGCCTACGACCAGCGCTGGTCCGACCACACCCCCGTGGTCGTCGACTACACCATCTGACCTCCCCTCCATCTCGCGCCTTCGGCCCGGCCGGCGGCCACACGCTACGAAAAGATCTGATCCCATGACCAAGCCCCGCCTCTACTCGGGCATGCAGCCGAGCGCCGATTCCCTGCAGATCGGCAATTACATCGGCGCCCTCCTGAACTGGAAGGCGCTGCAGCAGACCCACGACGCGTACTTCTCCATCGTCGATTTGCACGCCCTGACCGTGGCGCAGGACCCGGTGAAGCTGCGGGAGAACACCCGCCGCACCGCCGCCCAATACATCGCGAGCGGCATCGACCCGTCGGCGTCGACACTGTACGTGCAGTCGCATGTCGCAGCACACGCCCAGCTGGCCTGGGTGCTGAACACCATCACCGGTTTCGGCGAGGCCAGCCGGATGACCCAGTTCAAGGACAAATCCGCCCGGCAGGGATCGGACGCGACGACCGTGGGACTGTTCGCCTACCCGATGCTGATGGCCGCGGACATTCTGCTGTACGACACCGAGATCGTGCCGGTCGGCGAGGACCAGCGTCAGCACGTCGAACTGACCCGCGACCTCGCGGCGCGCTTCAACGCCCGGTTCGGGCAGACGTTCACCGTGCCGGAGGTCGCCATCGTCACGGAGACCGCCAAGATCTACGACCTGCAGAACCCGACGTCGAAGATGTCGAAGTCGGCCGAGTCGCACGCGGGCGTGATCTGGCTGCTCGACGAGCCGGCGGTGACGAATAAGAAGATCATGCGCGCTGTCACGGATGCCGAGGGCGGCGTGGTCTTCGACCGCGAGAACAAGCCGGGCGTGGCCAACCTGCTGACGATCTACTCGGTGCTGGCGGAGCGCTCGGTGGGTTCGATCGAGGACGAGTACGCCGGCCGCGGCTACGGCGACCTGAAAAAGGGTCTCGCCGAGGTGGTCACGGGCACGTTCGGGCCGATCCGGGCGCGCGTTCTCGAGCTGCTCGACGACCCGGCCGAACTCGACCGTCTCCTCGCCCTCAACGCGGACCGGGCGGCGGCGGTGGCCAACGAGACGCTGGCGCGCGCCTACGACCGCGTCGGCCTGCTACCGCGGCGGTAGGGCGGTGGTGTCGATCGTGCTGAGCTCGCTGCCGATGGGGCGGGGCCGGCCCGTTGACGTCGTCGTCGTCGTCGTCGTCGGGTAGCGGATGTCCGCGCCCGGGCCCGCCGTCGTTCTGTTCGACCTCGATGACACCCTGTTCGCCCATCGCGGCGCCGTGGCCGACGGCATCCGCGCCTACCTCGACTCTCTGGGCGGCACTTACACCGACGCCGACCCCGGCAAGGCGCTGGCACTCTGGGACGACCTGGAAGATCGGCATTACCACGCCTACCTCGCCGGCAGTCTGGACTTCGCGGGGCAGCGCCGGGAGCGGGCCCGCGACTTCGCGGCGGCGCACGGCGTGACCCTGACCGGGCCGGCGGCGACGAGCTGGTTCGACGCGTATTTTCTGCACTATCGGGCGAGTTGGCGCCTCCACACCGATGCGCTCCCCTGCCTCGACGCGCTGGCCATCGCCTTTCCGGGCGTGCGGATCGGGCTGATCACCAACGGTGAGTCGACGCCTCAGGGGCACAAACTGGCGGACACCGGGCTCGACGTGCGGGTGGAGCACGTGATCGCATCCGGCAGCCTGGGCTTCGCCAAGCCGGATCCTCGCATCTTCCGGCATGCCTGCACGGTGTTCGGGTCGGAGCCGGAGCAGGCCGTCTACGTGGGCGACCGGCTGCGCACGGACGCGATCGGAGCCGCCGCGGCCGGGCTGACCGGAGTCTGGCTGGACCGAACCGCGGCCGGGGCTGGTGGTGCTGGGGCCGGGGCCGATGTGGCCGAGGCCGCTCGGCTGGGCGTCATCCGGATCGCCAGCCTCGCCGCGCTGCCCGGGGCTCTCGCGGCCCGCAGCCACACCCCACTGACCGCTGGCCCCCGCTGACGGTGCCGCTGGGGTCCCCGCTGACGGTACCGCTGACCGCTGGCCGGCCCCTGTGTGGCCAACTCAGGACATCCGTCGCATGCGTTCCTCTTCGCACCGGAAACACGCGGCTCTGATGCTGCGATCCGGCCGATCTCCTGAGTTAGCCACACGAGGGTGGGTCTCGACCACATGGAGGTCGGGCCCGCGGGCGGGCCGCCCCGCTGCGCGCGCCGCCCGGCCACGCTGACGGCAACGCCGGGCTCGAAGCAGGCACGGGCCCTGCCTGCGTGGCCAACTCAGGACATCCGTCGCATCCGTCCCTATTTACCCCGCAAACACACGGGTCCAATGCTGCGATCCGGCCGATCTCCTGAGTTAGCCACACGAGGGTGGGTCTCAACCGCATGACCGGCAGGTTGGGTGACCGCCGAGCCGGACCCGGCAGCCCCGCGGGATCGGATGTCGGCTTGCCGGGAACCGACTAGNCCGCGGGATCGGATGTCGGCTTGCCGGGAACCGACTAGACCATGAAGGTGCTGGAGCGGATGTCGGCTTGCCGGGAACCGACTAGACGATGAAGGTGCGGTAGTGACTGGTCGACGCCAGAAGGCCGATGATCGCGGCGATGACGCGCTCCGGGTGGTGGATGATGTCCCGGTAGAGCACCCGCAGAGTCAGGTACCCCCGCATGGCGAGGTCGCAGTCGCGGGTGCGGTCCCGCGCGTGCGCCTCCCAGCCGTCGTGAAACTGCCGGCTATCGGCTTCGACCGCTATGCGCCCCTCGACGATCATGTCGACGCGACCGACGCCCCCGATCTCGACCTGGATCTCGACGTCGAAGCCCGCTCCCGTGATCACGAGGCGGAGCACGGTCTCCTGGCCGGATTCGCTGCGACAGTCGATGAGCGGGCGCAGGGACTGCAACTCCGCGGGCAGGGCTGCGAAGATCTGGGCCACGGCCTGCTCCGCAAGCAGTCTCTTATACAAGGCATTATCGAGTGAGGCGATCGCGAATCTCGGCTCCTGGCACCGGAAAACCTGGACCAGCGCATCGGCCAGCCCGATACGGAACTCGGTGCCGCCGCGGGGGTCGAGCAGTTGACCCCAGTGGAGTTCCACACCGTCTCGGTTGTGAGCGTTGAGCTGTTGAAATCGGTCGTGCGGCGCCCTCAACCGGGAAGCGGTGGGGTCGACATGGATGTGCGCGAAGGTGCTGTCCAGGGCGAAGATCCCGGCATTCGCAACCGCGGAGACGCAGGCGAGTCGCCCACCCAGCCGCACCGCTTCGAGGATGTGCGCATCCGTATCGGGAAGCGCATAGTGCCCTCGACGTGCCCTCACCAGATATTCACTCTTCACGGCCGCCCTCAGCACCCGCCAATTGGCGCCGGCGGCGTTCAGCGCCCCGGTTTCGGCGATCTGCACATTGTGCACGCGGAAGTACTCTGCCCAAGTCATGTCGACAGTGTGGACAGCGCGGGTTCTGTCCGCCGCGTCGGCCGCCCACCTGTGGCCTGCTCCGGTCAGCCTGTGCTGTGGAGGACCCGCGGTGGCGCCGCCGACCCGTGGCTAATTCAGGAGAAACGGCTGTGAAGCGAGGGACAAACTGCACCAGTCCGGCATCCTTCGGCGCCGCCGGGGTAGATCTCCTGAGTTAGCCACACACACCACCCACGGGAGCTGCCCACCGGGACGCGCCATGAAGGAACTGGCCGACGGGGCACGGATGCCGAGACCCGGCGGCCAGGTGCGGCCGACGGGTCTCGGTGGGGTGCGTCGTGTGCGGAGGGGGGGGTGAGGGCTAGATCACGTCGGCATCGACCCAGTCCAGGGACTTGGTGACGGCCTTCTTCCAGTTGCGCAGCAGTCGGTCGCGCTCGGCGATGTCCAGGCTCGGCTCCCAACGTGCGTCTTCCTGCCAATTGGACCGCAGCTCGCCGAGGTCGTTCCAGAAACCAACCGCCAGGCCGGCCGCGTAGGCGGCACCGAGGGCGGTCGTCTCCGCCACCACCGGGCGCACGACGGACACGCCGAGGATATCGGCCTGGAACTGCATCAGCAGGTCGTTGGCCGAGGCCCCGCCGTCGACCTTGAGCTCGGTCAGCGGCACACCGGAGTCGGCGTTGACCGCATCCAGCACCTCCCGGGTCTGGTACGCGATCGCCTCGAGTGCGGCGCGGGCGATGTGGCCCTTGTTCACGTAGCGGGTGAGGCCGACCAGGGCGCCACGGGCATCCGCACGCCAGTACGGCGCGAACAGGCCGGAGAAGGCCGGCACGAAGTAGGCGCCGCCGTTGTCCTCGACGGACAGGGCGAGCGCCTCGATCTCCTCGGCCGTGTTGATGATGCCCAGGTTGTCGCGCAGCCACTGCACAAGCGAGCCGGTGACCGCGATGGAGCCCTCCAGGGCATAGTGCGGTTCGGCGTCGCCGAGCTTGTAGCCGAGCGTGGTGAGCAGACCGTTCTTGGAGTGGATGATCTCGGTGCCCGTGTTGAAGATCAGGAAGTTGCCGGTGCCGTAGGTGTTCTTCGCCTCACCCTGGTCGAAGGCCGCCTGACCGAATGTGGCGGCCTGCTGGTCACCCAGGATGCCCGCGATCGGGGTTTCGCGCAGCAGGCTGTGGCCGCTCGCGATGCCGTAGACCTCGGACGAGGAACGGATCTCGGGCAGCATCGACTTGGGCACATCGAACGCCGCGAGGATCTCGTCGTCCCACTGCAAAGTTTTCAGGTCCATGAACATGGTGCGGCTGGCGTTGGTGACGTCCGTCGCGTGCACGCCGTCCTCGAGGCCGCCGGTCAGGTTCCAGAGAACCCAGGTGTCGGTCGTGCCGAACATGAGGTCGCCGGCCTCGGCTTTCTCGCGGGCCCCCTCGACGTTCTCGAGGATCCAGACGATCTTGGTGGCGGAGAAGTAGGTCGCCAGCGGCAGACCGACCTGGGCCTTGAACCGTTCGACGCCTCCGTCGGCGGCGAGCCGATCCACGATGGGCTGGGTGCGGGTGTCCTGCCAGACAATGGCGTTGTAGACGGGGATGCCGGTGTGCCGGTCCCAGACGACGGCGGTCTCGCGCTGGTTGGTGATGCCCACTGCCGCGATGTCGTGGCGGGTCAGGTTGGCCTTGGCCAGAGCCTGGCCGATGACCTCACGGGTGTTGTTCCAGATCTCCATCGGGTCGTGCTCGACCCAGCCGGCCCGGGGGAAGATCTGCTCGTGCTCGAGCTGACCGGTCGAAATGATCGACCCGGCCTTGTCGAAGATGATCGCACGGGAACTGGTGGTTCCCTGGTCGATTGCGATGACGTACTTTGCCATTGTTAACTCCTTTGTCAATGCTGGGTTCACGGTTGTTCAGGAACGAGAAGAGGAGAAGAGCGCGCCGCCTAGGCGAGGATCGGCAGGAGGAACGCGGAGGTCCAGCCGGCCAGCAGGCCACCGATGACGGGACCCACGACGGGCACCCACGAGTAGGCCCAGTCGGAGGAACTCTTGCCCTCGATCGGAAGCAGGAAGTGCGCGATGCGCGGGCCGAGGTCACGGGCGGGGTTGATCGCGTAGCCGGTCGGTCCACCGAGCGAGGTGCCGATCACGATCACGAGCAAGGCCACCGGCAGGGCACCGAGGGCGGCCAGGCCGCCGTTCTCGCCCTGGCGTCCGCCGCCGAACGCGATGACGACGAAAACGAGCACGAAAGTGCCGATGATCTCGGTGACCAGGTTCCAGCCATAGGAACGGATGGCCGGGCCGGTCGCGAACACGCCCAGCTTGCTGGCCGGATCCGGTTCCTGGTCGAAGTGCTGCTTGTAGGCGAGCCAGACGAAGGTGGCACCCAGGATGGCACCGACCATCTGGGCCCCGATGTACGTCGCCACGGACACGGCGTTGACCGGGACACCCGAGCCGAATTCGGTGGCCCCGGACGACACGAGTCCCAGGGTGACGGCGGGGTTCAGGTGAGCGCCCGAGTTATAGGAGACGATCACGCCGGCGAAGACCGCGAGGCCCCAGCCGATGGTGACCATCAGGAATCCGCCGCCGAAGCCCTTGTTCTTGGTCAGGGCGACGTTGGCGACCACCCCGCAGCCCAGCAGGACCAGGAGAGCGGTTCCCACCACTTCCGAGAGAAATACGATACCGAGATTGTCCACGTTGACATCCTTTTAGATCATTGAAATGAAGAAAGCGAAAGAAACGGATAGTAGAAAACCTAGCGACTCGAGACCGCCGATGGTCCTGAGCGTGCTGCACGTTTGTGCAGATCAGCCTGTAAGTCTGTGGGTACGGAGCCGAGCCGGGGCCGAGCCGGAGGTCAGGCTGAGGCAGGCGACCGCAGCGGCCGCCCGTCGAGTAGCCGCGAGCAGTACCTGGCAGCTCCGAGCAGCCCCGAGGAGTCCCTAGACGGCCGTGACGGCCGGCGTCTCCACCGGGGCCAGGTGCACGCCGTACATGTCGAGCAGCGTGTTCGCCGCGGTGTCGACCTCATGCGCGCTCCGGGCGGCGTCCCAGCCGAGAACCGGTGCGAGCACGCCGGCCAGCTCGGTGAGCAGTGGCAGAGTCACTTCGCCGCGGAAAGCGATGCTGGTGCGGCGCAGCAGCAGGTCCATCAGGTGCATGACCGATTCCGCCCGGGCGATGAGCTCGATTTCGCGCCGGGTGTAGCCGGGGTGCTGCGTGAGCGGTGCGTCCGGTTCGGCGGTGAGCCAGGCGATCACCTCGGTGGCGCGCGTGCCGTACCGGGTCAGCAGCACGTCGGCACGCTCGGCGCCGACCTCGTCGCCGTTGGCGGCCACCCAGACCCGGCGTGCGGCATCCGTCGCCGGGAAGTCTCGGCCGCCGCCGATGGGCAGGCCGACCGTCGAGACGGTGCGCGGCACGCCGAGCAGGGTCAGGATGTCACCGCTCAGGTGCTCGGCCAGGGCTCGGAAGGTAGTCCACTTGCCGCCGACCAGGCTCAGCAGGGTGCCGGGCCGGGCGCCGAGCGGGCGCGATTCGATGCGATAGTCGCGCGAGACGAAACCGGGCGCCTCGTCATCGTGGCGGGGCAGCGGGCGCACGCCGGCGAACCGGAACACGATCTGCGACCGGTCGACGGCCACCTTCGGGAAAACGTGGTTGACGAGTTCGAAGAAGTAGTCGACCTCGGCCTCGGTGCAGCGCGCCGGCTGGGTCATGTCGTGCTCGAGGTCGGTCGTGCCGACGAGAACGCGGCCCGCGAGCGGGTAGATCAGCACGATGCGGCCGTCCTTGTGCTCGAAGAAGATCTCGCGACCGCCGGTCGCGGCGAGCAGTTCGGGGTTGTCGAGCACGACGTGCGACCCCTTGGTGCCGCCCATGTAGGTGCTGGCCTGGCCGAGGGCCGTGTTCGTGAGGTCGGTCCACGGTCCGGATGTGTTAACCACGATGTCGGCCTCGAAGCTGAATTCAGCGCCGGTGACCGTGTTGCGCAGACGCACGCCCGCAGCATCCATGCCGACGGCCTCGATGTAGTTGGCGCTGCGGGCATGGGGGCCGGCGGCCAGGCCGTCAGACAGCACATCGAGGGCGAGACGCTCCGGGTCGTGCATGGAGGCGTCGTAGTAGGTGGCCGTGTATTTGAGGCCCGGATTGATCTGCGGCAGCACCGTGAGCGACGCTTTCTTGCCGAGGAACTCGTGCCGGGGCACATTGCCACCGTCGCGGGAGAAGGAGTCGTAGAGCATCATGCCGATCTTGATCAGCAGAGCTCCGCGCTCCTGGGCCGCGCCCTGTTTGTGGGTGAGGAACCGCATCGGCGCCGACATCACTCCGGAGAAGGTGGAGTAGATCGGGATGGTCGTCTTGAGCGGTTTGACGTAATGGGGGGCGATCTTGAGAAGGCTGTTGCGCTCCTCCACCGACTCCTTGACCAAGCGGAATTCGCCGTTCTCGAGGTAGCGCACACCGCCGTGGATCATGTGCGAGGAGGCCGAGGATGCTCCGGAAACGTAGTCGCCCTTGTCGACGATGGCGACGTCCACGCCCTGCAGGGCCAGATCGCGAAAGGTCGCGATGCCGTTGATGCCGGCTCCGATGATGAGAACCTGGGCGCGGGGGCAATCCTGGATGGCGGCCTGGGCGGCGGCGCCACTGGACGTGGCCGGTGCGGAGGAAGACTGATCGGGTGTGGACAGCACTGTTCGCTCACTTCTCTGTGGGGTTTGAGGGGATTGCTTCCACCCTGCTAGGTTCTACACAAACGGTCAAGCGGTTTGAACATATGTGCAAGGAGTCAGAATGACCCATCCGGACGATCCGTCCCTGTCGGACCGAACCAGTGACGCTCTCACGGCGGCCCACCTTTATTACATGCAGGACCTGACCATGGAGGCCATCGCCCGGGAGTTGCACACCTCCCGCTCCTCGGTGTCCCGCCTGCTCAGCCAGGCCAGGACCAGCGGGTTGGTCGACATCCAGATCCGGTCCCCGCTCGACGCGACGAGCCGGGTGGAGAAACTCATCCTGGACCGATTCCAGGTCACCGCGCACGTCGTGCCGGTGCCCGACCACGCCAGTGACGTCGACCGATTGGAGCGGGTGGCCCTCTCGGTTGCACGCATTCTCGGCGAGTTCTTTGATTCGAACATGATCATGGGTATCGCCTGGGGTTCCACCATGAATGCGGTCAGCCGCCACGTGACCCCCAAGCGCACTCACAACGCACAGATCGTGCAGCTGAATGGCGCCGGCAACACGCGCAGCACCGGCCTGGACTACGCCAACGAGATCTTGCAGCGGTTCAGCAACGCGTTCGGCGCCCGCCTGGAACAGTTCCCGGTTCCCACTTTTTTCGACGACCCGGCCACACGCACGGCGTACTGGCGGGAACGCGGCCTGCGCCGGCTCCTGGAGATGCAGCGGAACATGGACGTCGCTCTCTTCAGCGTGGGTTCGCCCTTCTCCAACGTCCCCAGCCACGTCTATGTCGGCGGTTACCTCGACGATGACGAACTCACGGAGCTCAGCGATGCCGGGGTCGTCGGCGACGTCGCGACGGTCTTCTACCGCGCGGACGGATCAACCGACGGCATCCCGCTCAATGATCGCGGCACCGGCCCGGAACTGTCGGTGCTGCGCCGCACCCCCCGGCGCATCTGCGTCGTCTCGGGCAAGTCCAAGGTGGACAGTCTCCGTGGTGCGCTGGCCGCCAACCTGATCACCGACCTGTTCATCGACGAGAGCACCGCCCGGGAACTGTGCGAGTGAAAAGACGCAGGCCCGCCGGCGCCACGAAAGTTCGTGGCGCCGGCGGGCCGACAAGTCAGTGCTTCTGCACGTACTTGACGGGGGCAGGCAGGCCGCGTGCCACGCGAACGGAGCGCGAGAGCCGCTCGATCGACTTGAGGGCGTCGAGGACGTCGTCGGCAGTGACCACGAACGGCATGTTGTGGATCGTCTCACCCGGCAGGGTTGACGCCGCGGCGATGGCCCTCAGCTCCTTCTCGTCGTCCAGGCTGAGACCGATCTCGGTCAGCGTGGTGGGCAATCCGACGAGAGTGGTGAACTCGATGAAGTCTTCCACCTCGGCCCGTGGCGCGCCCTCAAGGACCAGCTGGGTCAGCGAGCCGATGTTCACCTTCTGACCGTGGGTGAGCCCGTGGGTCTGCGGGGCCGCGGTCAGGCCGTTGTGGATGGCGTGGGCGGCGGCCAGACCGCCCGACTCGAAACCGAGGCCGGACAGGAGCGTGTTCGCCTCCACCAGCTTCTCGAGGGCAGGAGTGACCAGGTTGTCACGCACGGCGTCGAGGGCGGGAAGAGCGTTCTCCCAGATGACGTCCCACGACAATTTGGCCAGCGCGGTGCCGGTCTGGGTCGGCAGCCCCCCGGCCATCGTGGTCGCATGGGCAGCCGCCGTGGCCCGGGCTTCGAGCCAGGTTGCCAGCGCATCGCCGACTCCGGCGATCAAGAACTCGACCGGCGCGTTGGCCACGATCTGGGTGTCGATGAGCACGAGGTCGGGATTGCGCGGGAAGAACCGGTACTCGACGAACTCGCCCTCATCCGTGTAGATCACCGAGAGTGCGGAGGTGGGAGCATCGGTCGACGCCACCGTGGGCACGCTGACCCAGCGAATACCGGCCAGGAAGCCGGCGGCCTTGGCGGAGTCGATCGTGCTTCCGCCACCCACGCCGATGATCACGTCGGCCGCGGTCGCGCGGATCTTCTCGACCAGCGCGTCGACCGCGGATGCGGTTGCGAAGCGGCCGAAGGCGACCCGTTCAACGCGGAGGCCGGCAGCAGCTAAGCTCGCCGAGACCTGCTGCCCTGCGAAACCCCACACGACGTCATCAGCGACGATCAGGGGGGCGGAGCCGATCTGGGATACGAATTCGCCGAGGCGATCGATCGCTCCCTTGCCTTGGACGTAACGTCCGGGGCTCATGACTGTGCGGATTGGAGTGGTCATCGTGGACCTTCTTCCTGGTCGAACTGCGTCTACATCTTTGTCGGACGGCGGCGGTGAACCGGTCTTCCGGGGCACAGATTTCACACTACATCCGCCGATTCGACCGATACCGGATGCTGTGCAGCGGGCGACCGTGCAACCGCACCCTCCGCGCGCTGCCCCGCACGTCCGCCCAACCCGAGGCCCCGGATTCGAGAGGAGATCTGGCGCAAGAACAGGCGTCTCGAGACCTATTTCTGAATGCTATTCAGGATTTGCGGGACATACATTGCTTTTTCTGAAGACACGCGGTGCACGTCTGTGCAAATCCGATGCTCGGGCGGACCCGGCACCGGCAGCTAGTCCGGCGCCGGGTCCAGCAGGAGCGCGGCGGCGGACCGGGCAGCACCGGCGCTGCCGGCGGCGACCGCGGCGATCGCGGCGTCCCGGCACTGGGTTACCGTCACGCCGCGCAGGAACTCCGCCACACCGCCCAGGGCGCGCGGGGACATCGACAGGCTGGTCGCCCCGAGTCCCACCAGGATGGCGGAGAGCATCGGATCGGCCGCGGCCTCACCGCAGACCCCGACCGGTTTGCCGGCCGCCAGACCGGCCTGGCAGGCCTCCCGGATCATCCTCAGGACCGCGGGCTGCCAGGGGTCGTTGAGCAGGGCGAGCTCCCCCATCAGCCGATCGGCCGCCATGGTGTACTGGGCGAGGTCGTTGGTCCCCAGACTTGCGAAGTCCACCCGTTCGAGGATGGGGCCCGCCGTGATGGCGGCAGCGGGAGTCTCGATCATCACGCCCACATTGTGCAGGCCGTGCGCGGCACAGCGGGCCGCGAAATCCACGGACTCGTCGACGGTCGCGATCATGGGGGCCATGACGCCGACGTCGGCGTTTTCCGCGGCGGCCGCCGCTGCGATGGCCTGCAGCTGGGTGTCCAGCAGTTCTGGCCGCTGCCACGCTGTGCGATACCCCCGGATGCCGAGGGCAGGGTTGACTTCGTCGGCCGCCGTGACGAAGGCCAGCGGCTTGTCGGCCCCGGCATCCAGCGTTCGAATCGTGACCTTCTTTCCGGGGAATCCGGCGAACACCTGCCGGTACGCGGCGACCTGTTCGTCGAGTCCCGGAGCCTCGGCGTGGTCGAGGAAGCAGAATTCGGTGCGGAAGAGGCCGACACCCTCGGCCTTCGCCTCGATCGCGGCGGCAACACTGTCCGGCGACGCCACGTTCGCGAGGAGCTGAACGCGGTGCCCGTCCCTGGTCTGTCCCGTGCCGTCGAAGGTGATCACCCGGCTGTGCTGTTCCTCGGCTCGCGCCACCTGGTCGTCGGAGGGGTTCACGACGATCTCACCGGTCGTGCCGTCAACGATCACCACGCTTCCCTCGGGCAGGTCCATCGCGTCACGAGCCGCCACGACGGCAGGCAGGCCGAGCGCCCGCGCGAGGATGGCCGTGTGGGAGGTGGGGCCGCCTTCGACGGTGACGATCGCCCGACACACCGTGGGGTCGATCAGGGCCGTGTCGGCGGGGGCCAGGTCCCGGGCCACGAGCACATACGGCTCCACACGATCCGGCAGCCCCGGTGCCGGTCGGCCGAGCAACTCGGACACGATGCGGTTGCGCACGTCATGCAGGTCCGGGATGCGTTCGGCGAGGAGCCCACCCTGCGCCGTGAAGGCCGCCGTGACCTCGCCCACGGCCGCCCAGACGGCACGCTCCGGAGTGTGGCCCTGCCCGGTCACGCGGGAAACGGCAGCGTCGATCAGCCCGGGATCCGCCGCCATCAGCGCCGTTGCTTCCAGGATGCCCCGCGCCGCGCCCGACACCCGGGCCGCCTTGTCCCGCAGTGCCCGGGCTACGGATGATGCGGCGGCCACGATCCGCTCCGCGGCCGCCTCCCGCGCGCTCACCGGGAGTGCGGCTGCCGGTCCCGGTTCATCCAGTGTCTCCGGCATGCGCACGATCGGACCGACGGCCAGGCCGGGGCTCACGCCCAGGGGCCCGCTCGACGGCGCTCCGCTGGATGGTGCCCCGCTGGATGGCTGAGCCTGCGGTTGGGACAGGGACAGCGCGGGCTCGGGCGCGCGAGCGGAGGCGGCCCCCAGCTCCCCGAAGCCCTTCCCCACGAGGTCGCTCACGGCCTCGAGCGCCTCCACGGCCTGCCGCCCGGCCGCGGCGACGGAGATCGTGTCGCCCTTCCGGGCGTCGACGGTCAGCAGGGCAGTCGGGCTGTTGGCCGGCACCGGGGGCCGCCCGGTGCGGAGGTTGGCGACCGTGACCGTGGCCTCGAAGGCGCTGAGGGCGGTGACGAGCATCGACACCGGTCTCGCGTGCAGGCCGTCGGGGTTCGGCAGCGTCACCTCGATCGCGTGTTCCGCCGCCGGGCCCGAGTCGGCCGGCAGATCGGCCGGGTCCTCGTCGCCCAGGTGACTCTGCTTGGCGCGGAGAGCACCTCGGGCCTCACGTTCCACTTCGTCCAGGGTGGCGCCACCCGCCGCGCGCACCACGGCCGCCATCAGGCCCTCCACGAACGGGCCGCTGCTGAGCCGGACGGGCAGGTCGGGGTCGTCCGAGAACTCGAGCGCCATTTCGGCGCTCATCACAGCCGATCCCAGATCCATCATCACGAGCACGCCTTCGGGAGAGGCAACCTCGGCGATGGCCTCGGCGACCTTGAACGCATCCGTTCCGATCACGCCCTCGCCGGCACCGGCTGCGATCGCGATGTCCGGGCCGTTGACCCCGACCATTTCCACTGCGAGGTCCACTGCCGCCTGCGCGAGACGGAGGCTGTGCGACACCACGACGATTCCGATCACGGTCTACTCCTCGCCGAGGATCTCGGCCAGAGCCTGGAAAAGCAGCGCCGTCGACGCGGCTCCCGGGTCGATGTGGCCGATGCTGCGTTCCCCCAGATAGCTGGCCCTGCCCTTGCGGGCGACCAGGGGTGCGGTGGCATCCCGCCCGGTTTGCGCGGCGGAGTAGGCGGCACGGGCCGCCGAGGAGATATCGGAGGAAATGACGAGTTCGGCATCGAACGCGTCGAGCGCGGGAGCGAGGACGTCGAACATGGTCTTGTCGCCGGCCTCGGCCTTGCCGCGGGCAACAACGCCGCCCAGCCCTGCACGGAGCGCGGCCGCCAGGCCGGGCGCGTCCAGGGTGCCGACCGGTCCTGCCGAGGTACCGATCCGCAGGAAGAAGGTGCCGTACAGGGGGCCGCTGGCGCCACCCACGGACGTCACCAGGGTCATCCCCACGCCTTTGAACAGTTCGTCGACGGCGCCGGCCGGTGAGGCCTGGATTTTCTCCAGTACCGCACCCATTCCACGGGTCATGTTCGAGCCGTGGTCCGCGTCGCCGATGGCCGAGTCCAGCTCGGTGAGGTAGGAGACCTGCTCGGTCACCAGGTTGCGAAAGCGGGTGAGCCAGCCGGTGAACTGGTCAAGGCTGATCGTGTCATTCGTCATGGTGCTAGATCCCCCACCGCAGTCCGGAGGTGTTCACCGGCGCGTCCCACAGCTGAAGCAGATCCTCGTCGGCCTTGAGGATCGTGACGGAGCAGCCCGCCATGTCCAGCGCGGTGATGTAATTGCCCACGAGTGAGCGGGCAACCGTGATGCCGGCGGCGCCCAGGATCTTCCTGACTTCGGCATACATGACATAGAGCTCGATCAACGGGGTTCCGCCCAACCCATTCACCATCACGATCGTCGGGGCGCCGGTGTAATCCAGGTCGGCGAGGATCGGCTCAACGAGCAGACGAGCGATCTCGGCGGCGCCGGCCAGCGGCACGCGGCGGCGTCCCGGCTCCCCGTGAATGCCCACGCCGATCTCCATTTCGCCCTCGGCGAGTTCGAAGGTCGGCTTCCCGGCCGCGGGAACCGTGCAGCTGCTCAGGGCCACGCCCATGGAACGGCCGGACTCATTGACCTGGCGGGCCACCGCGGCGACGGCCGCGAGGTCGCGGCCTTCCTCAGCCGCCGCACCCGCGATCTTCTCGAGCAGGACAGTGGTGCCGACGCCCCGGCGGCCGGCGGTGAAGGTGGAATCCTCGACCGCGACGTCGTCGTCGACGACCACGACGGCAACCTCGATCCCGGTCTCCGCCGCGGCCAGTTCCGCGCCCATTTCAAAGTTCATCACGTCGCCCGTGTAGTTCTTGACGATGTGAAGCACGCCCGCTCCACTGTCCACGACCTTCGTGGCCTCAAGCATCTGGTCGGGTGTCGGCGAGGTGAAGACCGCCCCGGCGCAGGCCGCGTCCAGCATTCCCACGCCGACGAAACCACCGTGGAGCGGCTCATGGCCGGTTCCTCCACCGGAGAGCAGCGCGACTTTGCCGGCTCTGGTCGGGTCTGCTCGGTAGATGATGCGGTTGACGTGGTCGACGCGAAGTTCCGGGTGTGCGGCCGCCACGCCGACGAGGGAATCGGCGAGAACCGTCTCCGGGGAATTGATCAGTTTCTTCATGGTGAGACCTCCAGGATTATCTTCATGTTTGCTCTCCGTTGAACTTTTCGAGCTGGATCCGCGAGCACCTTTCCTCGCGACTCAAAGAAATACAGAACGCAATTCGATAATGTCGAATATCCTCCGGAGAGATGGTCGATGTCAACACGGTGCAGGAAGACTTGTCGGGGACGCGGCATACTGAAGGGATCAACCGGAGAGGCAGCTGTGATTCAAGCCATCGATCGTGCGGCGAAAGTGCTGTCGTCGTTGCAGGGCGCACGCCACCTCGGCATCACCGAGCTCGCCACCGAACTCGGGCTGCCGGTCTCGACCGTGCACGGCATCGTCAAATCTCTGCAGGGCCACGGTCTTGTCGCGCAGGAGCCCGGCGGCAACCGGTACATGCTCGGCCCGGCCCTGCTCAAACTGTCGAATGTCTACCTCGACACGCTCGATGTGCGCGCGCGGGCCATGCGCTGGACCCTCGAACTCGCGCGCAGAACCGGACTGTCCACACGTCTGGGGGTGCAATTGTTCGACGAGGTCATCATCATTCACCACAATCAGCGGCCTGACGGCAGCCAGCAGATGCCCGAAACGGGCCTGTCCATCCCGGCCCACGCCTCGGCAATGGGCAAGGTTCTCCTCGCATACAGTCCGGAATACGCCTCCGGACTGCTGGGGAGGCCCCTGCGCAGTCTCACCGGCGCCACGATCATCGACCCGGCTCAGCTGGCCATCCAATTCGCGTCGATCGTGAGCAACGGCATCGCCACCGAAGAGGACGAGGCCGTGCTGGGCGAGTCGTCGATCGCGGCGCCCGTGGTCGACACCCGCGGCAATGTCATTGCCGCGGTCGCCATCGTCGTACCGTCGAGCGAGTGGCCTCCCGACTCCAGCGTGCTGAACGGACTGCGTGAGACGGCCCGGAACATCTCCCGGGAACTTGGCGCCAGCACCTGGCCGCCGCGGGCCCCCCAACCGGCCGTCGCCGCGCATCCGCAGTCGTGAGCACCACCCGCAGGCCGCACTCTCGAACGGGAATTTTTCTATGGCCGACGCGTTGAGATATAACTAGTAGTAGTTATATGAAACGTGCTCCGGGGTCGGTGTAAGTCCGAACCGGCGGTGAAAGTCCGCGACCCGTGCCGCTCCCAGAGCGGAACGGTTGAGCTGGTGAAATTCCAGCACCGACGGTTAAAGTCCGGATGAGAGGCGCACGAGTCGATGGACCATTCCGGTCGGTCGGCGGGTTTCGCAACCCACATGGTGTTCGCCGCACCGAAAACCCGGAGTTCGTTGCACCAACGGACAGGACGGGAATGACGGACCAAGCGACGCTCGAGGCCACCATGCGGCGTGCGCTCGCGTTGGCCGCGAATGGGCCCGCCACAGGCCCGAACCCCCGCGTCGGCTGTGTTCTCCTCGACGATTCCGGGCAAGTCCTGGCCGAAGGCTGGCATCACGGCGCCGGAACCCCCCACGCCGAGGTTGTCGCCCTGAGCCGACTCGCCGCCGGCGCGGCCCGCGGTGCCACCGCCGTCGTCACCCTCGAACCCTGCAACCACACCGGCCGCACCGGCCCCTGCTCGCTCGCCCTGATCGACGCCGGCGTCCGCCGGGTCGTCTACGGCGTCGCCGACCCCGGTGTCGACTCCTCGGGCGGGGCCGACCGGCTCCACGGCGCCGGAATCGACGTCACCGGCGGGCTGCTCGCCGGCGCGGGAGAGGCATTCCTCGCCGACTGGCTCGTCGCCGCCCGTCTTGGGCGCCCGTTCGTGACGCTCAAGTGGGCGTCGAGCCTCGACGGGCGCGCGGCGGCCGACGACGGGACCAGCCGCTGGATCACCGGACCGGAGGCCCGGCAGGACGTGCACCGGCGTCGCGCGGCAGCCGGCGCCATTCTCGTCGGCACCGGCACCGCGCTCGCCGACGACCCTGCCCTGACCGCCCGCGACGCCGCTGGAGAGCTTCTGCCCACGCAGCCGGTGCCGGTCGTGATCGGCACCCGCGGCATCCCCACCGACGCCGTTCTCCGCGCCCACCCGCATCCGCCCCTCTTCTTCGCCACCGACGATCTGCTGGCCGTGCTGCACGACCTGCACCGGCGCGGCATCCGTCACGCCTTCATCGAGGGTGGGCCCACTCTCGCCAGCGCGTTCGTCGCGGCCGGCCTGGTCGACGAGTACCTCGTGTACCTCGCGCCCACGCTGCTCGGCGGCGCCCGACTCGCCCTCGGCGACATCGGGGTGGCCGGCATCACCGACCAGCGCCGCCTGGCCATCGACCACTACGACCGACTCGGCGACGACCTCCTCGTCGTCGCCCGGCCGAGATAGGACACCCATGTTCACCGGAATCATCGAGGAACTCGGCCAGGTCGAGAAGGTGGAGCGATCCACGGATGCCGCCCGCCTCACCATCCGCGGCCCGCGAGTCGTGGCCGACGTCGGCCACGGCGACTCGATCGCGGTCAACGGCGTCTGCCTCACCGTGGTGGAGCGGACCGGCGACACCTTCACCGCCGATGTGATGGCCCAGACCCTCCTGATGTCCACCCTCGACGCCGCCCGCGCCGGCAGCCCGGTCAACCTCGAGCGCGCCGCCCTCGTCGGCGACCGCCTGGGCGGCCACATCGTGCAGGGTCATATCGACGGCACCAGCACCCTGCTGGCCGTCACCCCCGGTGAGGCCTGGCGGGTGCTGCGATTCAGCCTCTCCGCCGAACTCGCCCCGCTCGTGGTGGGCAAGGGCTCCATCGCCGTGGACGGCGTCTCGCTGACCGTCAGCAACATCAGCCCGGCGAGCGAACCGGACCAGTGGTTCGAAGTCTCGCTCATCCCCGAAACCCTCACCGTCACGACGCTGGGACAGCGCGCGATCGGCGATCACGTCAACATTGAAACCGACATCCTGGCCCGCCACGTCGAGCGCATGCTCGCCCTGGCGGACGCCGGATCGAAAAGGAGCCACTCATGAGCCTCGCCGACATTCCCACCGCACTGGCTGCCCTCCGGCTCGGGAAACCGGTCATCGTCGCCGACGACGAGGGCCGTGAGAACGAGGGCGACGTGATCATCTCCGCCCAGATGGCCACCCAGGAGTGGATCGCCTGGACGGTGCGGTACTCCTCCGGCTTCATCTGCGCGCCGATGACCAACGACCTCGCCGACAAGCTCGATCTGCCGGTGATGGTGCCGAACAATGAGGATCCCCGCGGCACGAATTACACGGTGTCGGTCGACGCGGCCGACCGGCTCAGCACCGGGATCAGCGCGGCCGACCGCGCGCACACCCTGCGCGTGCTTGCCGATCCGGCCTCCAGGCCGTCGAGCTTGCACCGGCCCGGCCACATCATGCCGCTGCGCGCGAGGGATGGCGGTGTGCGCGAGCGGGACGGCCACACGGAGGCGGCCGTCGACCTGATGAAACTGGCCGGCCTCGTGCCGGTCGCCGGGATCTGCGAGATCGTCGCCGAAGACGGCGAAATGATGCGCCTTCCCGGGCTTCTCGCCCTCGGCGAGCGCGAGGGCGTGCTGGTGATCACCATCAAGGACCTGATCGCCTACCTGCAGGAGTTCCACACCGACACCGCGCTGCCCACAGTCAGCCCGATCCTCGAATCGCCGCGGGTGGACTTCGAGGTGGAGACCACGGTGCCCACCCGGCACGGCTACTTCCAGGTGCGCGCCTACCGGGACCGGATGACCGGCGCCGACCACGTGGCCATCGTCTCCGGCACCCCCGCCGACGGCGCGATCGTGCGGGTGCACTCCGAGTGTCTCACCGGTGAGGCGTTCGGCTCTCTCAAATGCGAGTGCGGACCGCAGCTGGATGCCGCCCTGGAGACCATTCAGGAGCTCGGCGGCGTCGTGGTCTACCTGCGCGGCCAGGAGGGCCGCGGCATCGGGCTGATCAACAAGCTGCGCGCCTACAAGCTCCAGGAGGAGGGCCTGGACACCTTCGACGCCAACGTGGCGCTGGGCCTTCCCGCCGACTCCCGCGACTACGGCGCCGCCACGGCCATTCTGCACGACCTGGGCCTGTCCGGCGTGCGGCTGCTGACCAACAACCCGGAGAAGGTGCGCCAGCTCGAGGCGCACGGCATCACCGTGACCGAGCGAGTGCCGCTCGTCGTCGGCGTCGGCACGCACAATCAGGGCTACCTGGCCGTCAAGCGCGACCGGATGGGCCACCACATCGCAGAAGCAGACATGCTGAAAGGAATCGCACTATGAGCGGAGCAGGCTCCCCGGAGATCGAGATCGACGGAACCGGGCTGGACATCGTGATCGTCGCCGGACGCTGGCATGACGTGATCACCGACGGGCTGATCGCCGGTGCGACCCGGGTGCTCGAGGCATCCGGTGCCCGCTACTCGCTCGTGCGGGTTCCCGGCAGCTTCGAGCTGCCGGTGGCGTGCAAGGTGGCCCTCGACAACGGCGCCGACGCGGTCGTCGCGCTCGGCGTGATCATTCGTGGCGGCACCCCGCACTTCGAGTACGTGTCGTCGGCGGCAACGGATGGCCTCACCCGGGTGGCGCTGGACACCGGCAAACCGGTGGGTTTCGGCGTGCTCACCCTCGACGACGAGCAGCAGGGTCTGGACCGGGCGGGCCTGCCCGGCTCGAAGGAGGACAAGGGCGAGGAGGCGGCCGCGGCGGCCATCGCGACCGCTCAGCTGCTGCAGAAGCTGCGCGCGTAGACGTTCGAGTGATCCCATTCCGGCCGAGAGTGCCCGTTCCGCGGTCACTCTCGACCGGAACGGGCACTGCGCGGCGGCATCCGTGTACCTGCGCCGGCAGATGTTGCCGCATCGGACAACAGTTGCCGGCGTGCCGGCAACAGTTGCGTCGCGCGCGGGAGCTAGTCGCTCACGGGAGCTAGTCGAGGAACAGGGTGCGCAGTCGCCGGGTCGTGAAGACCAGTCCGAGCAGGATCATCACCAGGTAGTAGAGCACGTGCCAGAGCATCCCGGCGTCGACCTGACCGGCGGTCAGGCCGCGCACCAGCTCCACCCCGTGCCAGAGCGGGAGCGCCTGGATCACGTACTGGATCGGCTGCGGGTAGACGCTCAGCGGGTAGAACGTGGCCGAGAACAGGAACATCGGCAGCAGCAGGAACGTGATCCAGTCCATCTGCTGGAACGTCTTCATGAAGCTCGTCACGGCCATCCCCACGCTCGCGAAGCCGAACGCGATCAGGAGCACGGCCGGCAGGGCCAGCAGTGCCGACCAGGACAGGTTCAGCCCGAGCGCCTGCATCACGACCAGGAAGCCGGTGGCGTAGAGCGCCCCGCGGAGCAGCGCCAGCGAGATCTCGCCGAGCGCGATATCCAGCGGGCCGAGCGACGTGGACAGCATGCCCTCGTAGAGCTTGGCGAACTGCATCTTGAAGAACACGTTCCAGGTGGAGTCGTAGATGGCGCCGTTCATCGCGGCGACCGCGAGCAGGGCCGGCGCGATGAACGCCGCGTATGGCACCTCCTGGCCCGACTCGGTCGTGATCGTGCCGACCAGCGCGCCGAGGCCGAGGCCCATCGAGAGCAGGTAGAAGATCGGTTCAAAGAAGCCGCTGACCACGACGAGCCAGTTGGTGCTCCTCGTTGCCTGCCAGCCCCGGAACATGACGCTGCGGGCGTTGCCGGCGTAGAGCGCGCCGAGTGGGCGGGATGCCGGGGCATCCGTTTGCCGCTCGGTTCCGGTCATTTGTTCAGCCGCCTCGCCGTGATGCGCCGGGCTGCGACCCAGCCGGCAGCGAGCAGCACGGCCAGGTAGAGCACGTGCACCACGCTCAGCCAGAGCGGTTCGTTCGCGCCGTAGGCGAACACCCGGGCCAGTTCGGTGCCGTGCCAAAGCGGGGAGATCCAGCCGATCCACTGCAGCCAGATCGGCAGCACGCCGAGCGGGAAGAAGGTGCCGGAGAACAGCGTCATCGGCAGGATGACGAAGCGCATCACCATGGCCAGCTGGCCGGTGTCCTCGGTGAGGGTGGCCGTGTACGCCATCAGCAGGGCGCCGAAGCCGAGGCCGGTGAGCAGGGCGACGAACACGGTGACGAACCCGGCCGCTGCCGAAACCGCGCCGAACAGCAGCATGAACCCGTAGAAGATGCCGCAGGTGACGACCATGCGCACGGCCACCGCGATGACGATGCCGTTGATGATCTGGCCCGGCTGGATCGGGGCGGCATTCATCGCGAAGAACACCGGGTTCCATTTGAAGCCGAGCATGATCGGGTAGGTGAACTCGTCGCTCGCCACGGCAATCGCCGCGCTGCAGAGCAGGGCGGGGGCGACGAACGGCAGGTAGCTGACCCCGCCGACGGCATCCGTGCCCAGGTTGGCGTCGACGAGGGTGGCCAGGCCGACCCCCATCGCGTAGAGGTAGATGACCGGGTTGCCGATCGCGGTCACGACCACCGTCTGGGCGTAGGCGCGCAGCGACAGGAAGCGGTGCTCGGCGACGTACCAGGAGCCCCAGCGCCGGGTGCGCCGGGTGGAACGGATGGCCCGGTCGCCGACGGTCTCATCGACGGTCATTCGATCAGGGTCCGTCCGGTCAGGCGCAGGAACACGTCTTCCAGGCTGGAGCGCCGCACCAGGCTGGTGATCGGGGTGAGTCCGGCCTCCACGATGCGCACCAACTCGGACTCGCCATTCTCGCTGTAGATCAGGATGCGGTCGGGCAGCACCTCGATGCGGTCGCCCATGCCTTTGAGGCGCGCGGCCACGTCGGCGTTGAGATCGGAGCCGAACCGCACCTCGAGCACCTCCCGGGAGGAGTAGGTGCGGATCAGCTGAGCCGGGGCACCCTCGGCCATGATCACGCCCTTGTCAATCACGACCAGCCGGTCGCAGAGCTGCTCGGCCTCGTCCATGTAGTGGGTGGTGAGCAGCAGGGTCGTGCCCTGCTCCTTGAGCCGGAACAGGCGGTCCCAGAGGATGTGCCGGGCCTGCGGGTCGAGGCCCGTGGTCGGTTCGTCGAGCAGCAGGATGCTCGGGTCGTTGATCAGGGCCCGCGCGATCGTGAGGCGCCGCTTCATGCCCCCGGAAAGCGCGTCCACCTTCGACTTCGCCTTGTCCTCGAGCTGCGCGAACGCCAGCAGCTCGTCGGCGCGGCGGGCCACCTCGGCCCGCGGCAGGCCGAAGTAGCGGCCGTAGACGAGCAGGTTCTCGCGCACCCGCAGCTCGGTGTCGAGGTTGTCGGCCTGCGGCACCACGCCGAGCCTCGAGCGGATCTCCGGGCCGTACCGGTTCGGGTCGAGGCCCAGAATGCGGAGGTCGCCGCCGGTGCGGGTGGAGACGGCGCCCACCATGCGCATGGTGGTCGACTTGCCGGCCCCGTTCGGGCCGAGCAGCCCGAACGATTCGCCCGGTGCCACCTCGAACGAGATACCGTCGACGGCGGCGAAATTCTTGTACTTCTTGACAAGATTCTGGGCAACGATGACTGGCTCCGGCACAGTTCCTCACTGTAGACCGCCGGGCCAATCCACCGCAGGATGCGGTTAAGCTCATTTGGTGAGTACCCCCAGCAATCCCCGTTCCACCGCCCGCCCGACCACCACCACGGACTCCCGCACGGCCGGTCGCACGGCCGGTCGCGGTCGCCTCGGCCGGATGGGGCGCCGCGACGATGCCGGCGGCCCCCGCGCGACGTTCAGCCAGCTGGTCCCGTACCTGCTCGAGCACAAGAAGGTGCTCGGCTTCGTCGTCGTACTCAGCATCCTCGGCGCCCTCGCCAGCCTCGCCCAGCCGCTTCTGGTCAGCCAGGTCATCACTATCGTGCAGGAGGGTGACGCGCTCGGCGGCCTGGTGTGGGCGCTGGTCGCACTCGTCGTCGTCTCCGCCCTGATCAGCGGTTACCAGCACTATCTACTGCAGCGCACCGGTGAGGGCGTCGTGCTCTCCAGCCGCCGCAAACTGATCGGGCGGATGCTCCGCCTTCCGATCAGCGAATTCGACACCCGTCGCACCGGTGACCTGGTCTCCCGGGTGGGGTCGGACACCACGCTGCTGCGGGCCGTGCTCACCCAGGGTTTGGTCGAGGCGATCGGCGGGTCGCTCACGTTCGTCGGCGCGCTCATCGCCATGCTCGTGATCGATCCGGTGCTGCTCGGCCTGACGGTACTGGTGATCGCCGTGTCGGTGGTCACCGTCACACTGCTGTCGCAGCGCATCCGTGCCGCCAGCCTCGCCGCGCAGGCCAAGGTCGGCGACCTCGCCGCCAGTGTCGAACGCGCCATCAGCGCGGTGCGCACCGTGCGCGCCTCCAACGCCACCGACCGGGAGATCGCCGCCGTCGAGGAGGACGCCAAGGGCGCCTGGCGGATGGGCATCCAGGTCGCGAGGATCTCGGCCCTCGTCGTGCCGATCGCCGGCATCGCCATGCAGGTGTCGTTCCTGGTCGTGCTGGGCGTGGGCGGCTTCCGCGTGGCCAGCGGCACCATCACGATCGCGGACCTGATCGCGTTCATCCTGTTCCTGTTCCTGATGATCGTGCCGCTCGGCCAGGCGTTCGGCGCGATCACCTCCGTGAACTCCGCGCTTGGCGCCCTCGGCCGCATCCAGGAGATCATCGACCTGCCCACCGAGGACCAGTTCGACCGCGACATCGCGCCGCTGGCCATCACGGTCGGCGCCGCCAACGAGTCGGTGCGGCCGGATGCCCCGGCGATCTCGTTCGAGAACGTGCAGTTCGGCTACCTGGTCGCCCTGGCAGCGACGGATGCCGCGGGTGCGGGCGCGGAGGCAGGGTCGGAGGCAGGTGCTGCCGGTGTCGGCCGTGTTGCCGGCGTCGCAGCCGGTGCGGGCGCTATCGGCTCTGCTCCGGCCGCGCCGGCGGATGCCAGCGCTCTTTCCGGTGCCGGGCGTTCCGCTCACACGGCTTCCGACGCCGAGCTTGTCGCCGCCGAGAACGCGCTGATCGAGACCGCCGTCGCGGCTCCGTTCGTGCTCGAGACCGCCATCGTGGTTCCGGCCGTGATGGAGGCCGTGCTGGCCGAACCCGACCCCGTCGAGGCAGATCTCGCCGCCGCCGACCGCGCCGCCGCGGCTCGGTCCGAGGCCGCCGCCGGCCGGGCGACCGCGCACGCCG